>NZ_WRFL01000128.1:0-2678 GCF_009778815.1 Candidatus Bathycorpusculum sp. | reverse complement strand
TTATCGTCAAAACTGCGCAACACCTCAAGAGCATCACCCAAAATAACACTACAGTTTGGAGTCACACAAAAACCTCCTTTGGGCGCAATAGGGCAATACTTGATGAGTAATGCATAGTTTTTTTATCCCAAAAATGTAAGCGGACAGAGGGCCGTTTCAAGTTGGTGGACTCCTTTCAGTGGGTTTGGTTGTGAATATGTTGTATTCTTGTTGGGTGGCTAGAAAGTCTATTGGTAGGTGTATGTCGCCTGCGACAATTAGTCCTTGGCCTTGGTTTAGCTCAAGTAAGGTCTCCATCTCATTATTGGATAGGCCGATGGTTTGGCCTGCCTGTTTTATGGCTGACTCATCCTGTCTTAGCATCACCTTTGTTGCACAGTTCTCAATAACGGCTTTACCTGCAGAGTTTTCCAAAATATCTGCTAAACGTTGTGAGTTTAGTAGAAGAAGGACGTTGCGTTTTCTGCCCCTACGTGAAACCCCCTCCAAAAAGCTTGCCGACGCAGGCAAAGACGTGTAGAGCCAAAGCTCATCGATTAACACTACCTTGGGAATGTGTAGGGGTAAGAATTTAGTGTCATCTATCATTTGCCAGATTTTACTAAAAACAAGGACGTTGGCTGCTTGGAAGGTTAGGCTTCTTCTTTGGGTCATGGCCAGTTGACGATGTAACGCACTTAGGTTGAAGACCATGCGGTGTGAGAATGTTTGGGGTTGGCCCATGGTTAGGAAGCTGTCGGGGCCTGTGATGAAGGTCTCAAGTTGATCCTTTAGGTTGGGTGGACTGTTTTGGTAAACTTCGAGGAGGTCTTGGCTTGCGCCTACGATGCTGCGTAGTTCTTGGTAGTTTCGATTACCCGCCACACCCGCCAAATCAGCAAGTATGCCTGCCGCAGTATCCTTATTATCGCTGAAAATTCTCACGGGATCTAAGCCCAAGTTTTTCTCCGTGGTGACATCTAGCACGTCTGCACCTGAAAGGCGACCTACATTGCCGTATTCGTTCTCAGGATCAACTATGTAGTAGGCTATGTTGGGGTGTTTTTGGAGCAGTCTGGTTAGTAGGATTTTTGAGGTGAAGCTTTTACCGCTGCCACTTTTGCCCATAACTATGACATTTTGATTCATCCGTAAATGCGGATCAAACACTATAGGCGCACCTGTTAATTGGTTGATGCCCAAAAAGACCCCGCCGGGCGACTCTATCAAATCAGCTGAGACAAAGGGGAAGAACGTGCTGGCAGTAGTTGTGTCAACAACCAGTTTTTTACCTATAGTGCCGTGGGTTAGTTCTTGTTGGAAATATGTTGGGCAATCAAGACGTATAAACCGAGATTGCAACGTATCTCGTAGTTTCTTGGTTTTTACCTTAAGCTCCTCAAGATTATCAGCTTCAAGGGTGAGGTTAACTTTTAGCTCAAAAAGCCTTGTACCTCCCGTTATTAGGCCTTGGTAGGTGGCTTGGGCCATGTCATGTTTGAGTTTGATTTCCTCTTTGGGTAATCTGCCTTTGGATTGATCTGCTAACAAAATACTTTTGAGTAAACGTAAGTATTTGCCCATTTGCGTGCTAGCCACTTCAGGCGGTAGAGGTTTAACACTGATTAGCACTTTTTCACATAACCCGTAGAGTTCACTGACAAATCCAGGTAAGAGTTTACCGGGCAGTTGGTAGACTGTGAAAGTTCGTTGGAGTTTGCCGTTTTCAAGTTGAAGGTGTTTGGGAAAAGTTTTGGTTACGTTTGGTTTAGGAAGTTCAATTAGGGGTTGTTGTTTAAACCCACATTGCTCGATTAACCAGTCGATAGGTTCAACTGTTTGGATATAGAAGCGGTAATAAGTGGTTGTGAACTGGTTTTCAGTTATTTCAAGGGTCTTTTGGGTTTTTACAGCAGTTAGTTTGGCTTGGCAGGGCAAGCTGTTTAAGAGGCGTTGGAAGCGGCCAAGGGTTTCTTGACGTTTTTGTTTTGGCAACATGACATAGTTTACAGGAAACACTTCGTATACGCAAGCAGGTTGATGGGATTGTTGGTTAAGCTTAGCCTTAAGCAATAGTTTTTTGTGCATTTTGGGTTACCTCTTCTGTTTTTGGGTTGACTTGTATGGTTATTTGTTGGATTGTTTCTTGGGAGTCTTCGGGTTGAATGTCTATTTGAAAACGTCCGGGGTGATCGGGTGTGAAATAAGTGCAAAAGTATCCTTCTTGGTCGGTTGCACCATTTGAGTGAGCGGTGTTGTTTACGTTTACCTTGAAATTTTTACCTGAGAGAATTTTTCCTGAAAAATCCTTGAGAACACCCACCACCTTTACAGGAGCACCCAAGGTCGCTGAGAGCAGCATAGATCGTGAGGCTAGCTCCACAGACGATTTACCCTTAACTGATGTGGAGTGTTTGTGTTTTGTTGTTGTGGTTGTTTGTAAAAATTTTTTGATGAAATATAGCAGGTGGGCTTCAGGGGCAACAGTTTTAATTTTTCGGGTGAAAAGGGCTACTCCAGTAAAAAATATGCCACCCGCCACCACAATTTTAAACACCAAATCCCCAAAAGCAAGAGAAGCTATCCAAGCTAAAAGACCAAAAATTAAAAAGATGCCCATCTGCCGAATAGAAAAACGACCCACAGGCGTATCCAACATCTGCTCATTAAGAAAACCAACATTCTCAAACCACAATGTC
>NZ_WRFL01000127.1:0-2764 GCF_009778815.1 Candidatus Bathycorpusculum sp. | reverse complement strand
TGCTTTTAGGGCTTCTATGAACCACTGAGGTGTTTTCTGCTTGTTTAGTTTGATTCTGCCGTGCAGACTTTTGTCGCTGTCACGGGCTTGGCATGTTTCAACTTCGCCTGTCACAGGATCACGCTGGAGATCAACTGGGCGGTTGGCTTCACCGTTTTTGGGATGGAGTAAAACAACCGGCTTGCCGATGAGGCTGGCTGCTTGGGTTTTGAAGCCCTCATAGGGTTTAAGCGCCCCGTTATGCACGCCTTCTTTGGTAAAGACGACGGGGATGCTGTAGGCTTCCTCTGTTTCGGCGATGTCGGCCATGTTTACTGTGAAGGTCTCTGGACTGTTGGTGTATAGTGTGGGCTGGTTGTTTGGCATCTGGTTCACGTATTGTTGGGGAAAAATGAGGAGGTTAAGGTGTGTCGATGAAGTCTTCGATTTCTTTGATGTGATTTTTGTTTAGCGATATTTGGATGCCGTAGCTTGTGGGATGAAAGATTACATATCCCAGTGTTTTTAGTTGTTTGAGGGTTTTTTCGCCCTCACCACGCTCGTGTTTTTGAAGGGCTTTTAGGGCGTTAACAGGACTTGTGTGTTTTGCGCCGATGTAGTCTTTTTTGTAGAGGGTTCGGAGGATGCGTTTGGCGGCTTCGATGTTCACTGTTCTTCTACACCTATATTCTCTAATATCCACACCCCTATATAAGATTATCTTTAACATCCATACCCAACCAACACATAGAAAATACTTATATGCTACATCAACCACACATATAGCAATAATGGATGGATAAAATATGACAAACCCCCAAACCCAACACGACCCCGGCCCCCTAGAACGCCTCTTCGGATCCACCTCAGCCACAGTCCGCATCATAGACTTCATGTCAACCTTTGACTGCTACGACTACAACAAAAAAGACATAGCCGAAAACAGCAACGTCAGCCAAAAATACGTCAAACCCGCCATCGAAAAACTCGAAGAACAAGGCATCGTAAAAAAAACCCGCAAAATCGGCTGCTCAGACATGTACCAATACAACATGCAAAACCAAACAGCAGAATTACTCGCAAAATTAGGCATGTCCATAGCCAAACACGACATCCACAAAACCATAGCCGAACAAGAAGCCCAAGAACAAGCCAGCCAGCAGCAGCCAGAAATCCAGCCCGAGGCAGAATTATTAACCGCCACGTGAAACCCATGACAACCCAACAGCACGACCCCGGACAACTAGAAAATCTATTTGGCAAATCCGCCGTAGCCCGAGTCCTAGACTTCATACACATATTTAGAGACTGGGACTACAGCAAACAAGACATAGCCAAAAACAGCGAAGTAAGCTTCCGCCACGCCGTTATGGCCATCGACAAACTAGAAAAACTAGAATTCATAAAAAAAACCCGCACAGTGGGCAATGCGCAAATGTGTCAATACAACACCGAGAGCAAAGCCGCCATGGCCCTAAACACCTTCACACTCCTCTTAGCAGACCAAGAAGTCCAAAAAATCATAAAACAAGAAACCCCCAAACCAAAGAAACAACCCAAACCGAAGCAGAAGCCAAACTCGAAGCAGAACTGCTAGCCACCCCAGCCTAACCGCTCTTCTCTTTCTCTGCACATTTCATTTTTTACCCTCACAATACTGATCAAAAGTTAAAAACTGATCATAACGCCGAATAACATACCGCGCAAACCTGTGACATAAACTGTAGCGTTTATCACCTTTGCGGAAATTCATAGGATAACACTTAACACCTAACTCTTTAAGAACAGCATATCGGTGCTGTAAACTATCCAATGCTAACTGCGGATTAGACTCATAAGCATAAAGAACATAAAACATCAGATGTTTGGCAGGAATACCAGCAGAAACTAACAACTCCACCTTATCTCGAATCATCTGCTCCATAATAGGCGTATCATGATCATATGCAAAATAGAGCCGCGGAACCTTGAAACTAAGCGACCTATACTTAATCTCAGAAAGCAACCCAGCATTAACCTTATCAACTAAACGAATATCCAAACCTTGACTAAAACAAATTTGCTGACCACCCTGCCGCATAGCAATTAAAATATCCCTATGCCCTCCATATGCAAGCAAATTATTATCATAAACAACACACCTATCCTTAACCATCCAATCTAAACCCTCAAACTTTAACCAACCCTCTTTTTTCGGCACAATACAAAACTCACAATTACGTATACAGCCACGAGTTATGAAACCAAAACTATAATCCAGATGACTGTATAGTTCGGAATCAGGCGGACACATTTCAATACAGTCAGGTAATTTGGACTCAAGCTTGTACCCTGAACCGCCGATATTAACAACTTTACCCTGAGACTCCAACATAGCCTTCTTACCCAACATGATAGGCAGATTCCAGCTAAACAAAACCGACATATACACAATATCAGGATACGCTAAATTTAGGCCGACTATATCCCCGCGGCACTTATGAAAAGTACTAATTTTTTGAAAAGCCACATTAGGATAAGACGTATCACCAATTAAACTAACTCTCACAGTACCGCACTCTCTCGCTCTGTTCCATTCGGCAAAAACCCCAAAAATGGAACACTAATTCTATACATCAAAACATAACACTAAACCATAACGTTGTACCATTACATTAAATCTTCAAAAAATGGAACACCCAGAGCAGCCGCCTCACGGGGCATCCACAAAAGTAGCCTCATAACACTTTTCATGATAAATCCTACTCCGCCCATACCGACCGCCTCCATTATGAGAAACAACCCG
>NZ_WRFL01000126.1:0-2786 GCF_009778815.1 Candidatus Bathycorpusculum sp. | reverse complement strand
TGCACGAGTGCAGATGACAAATATCATACGAACCCTACTTGACGTAGAAGTCGTAGGAGACGTTGAACCGCCAAAACCTCAATATCGTTTTTGTGCAGATTTAGAGTTATCAAAGAATTATGCTCTACCTATAGTGTTTAATGGTCAACGACCAGAGTTTATGGTTAATCTTATTGACCGAATAGTTGCATCTACGGCTGGGCTGGGGGTATGTGTAGAAGTGGTTGCTAAAGCCGATCCCAACGCAACATTAGGCATACAAAAATTCGTGTACAACAAACTCTACCCCAAAACATCAACCTCGTCGTTGGGTGTAAATATTTTAGATCCCGTTGTTGATTTGATAGGGGCAGGGATAGGGCAAGCCCCAAAGACTGAGACCGTTACTTCTGTTAGGGGTGGGCGGGCGGGTCAGAATAAGGTGGATTCTTGGAGCCGTGAACTTGTAAAGCATGCGGAGCTAAAACTTGCCAGTAACCTTTTCACCTGCAAAATCCTTGTTTTTGGCAACTCCCTGCAAACTGTCCAAGCAATCAAAAAGGCGTTACCAGCAGCCCCCACCAACAGACTAAAAACCTTCAAAACAACCAAAAAACCCAAACAACACCCAACAACCACTCTCAAAGCCCCCACAAGATATTGGATACGTAATAATGTTCTCTGCCGCCTCTGGTGGGCATTACCATTAAGTATTTTGTTGCTTGCAGGGATTTTTGGCTTTTTTAACCCCATAAAACTTTTCACTTCAGGGTTTAGTAATGTGGATTTGATACCTCTTTGTTTGGCAGTGTTTTTTGCAGTTTGTTTATTTGTGGCATTTAGAAAACGCCAGCCAATTGTGCTTAGCACACAAGAATTAGCACAAATCATAGGACTACCCACAGCAATAGCAAAACTCCCCATAGCATTAGGAAAAGTACCCGTTTCAAGAACACAACTAGGCTTCGAACAAACAACAAAAGAAAAAGAAAAAGAGCCCAAAAACGAAAAACAGCCGTTTAACAAAGAAGAAAAAACAGAAAAGGAAGCGGAGGGCGAGTTATGTCAAAAGACAACCTTCCCAGTCAGCCGTCACTTTCCCTATTCTGAAGAGGAGAAACCCTTTACCTGACTTTTAAAAGTCTCACAATTTATTATAGAGGAATGAAAAATGCAATTACTGATAATGTGGATACCGTTTGTTTTTACGTTAAGCGTTTTAACATATGCCTCTATTTTTGATTTAAAGAAAAGAGCAGTGTCTAATCGGGTTTGGCTCTTTGCCTACCCCATAGGATGCATAATGACCCTATCAAAATTAGCAGTTAGCTTGTTAGATGTACAGACTGTTTTTGTTTCTTTGGGGGTTTCGATGGTTTTGGGATTTGTTTTATTTTGCTCTGGCTTTTATGGAGGAGCAGATGTAAAAACGTTAGTCTTTATGGGTTTAACCATTCCAACAATCCCCCACACTTTTAACACGCCATTAGGGTTTTCTGCACTACCGGTTATTTTGGCAGTATTTTGCATTTCAACTATTTTAAGCCTGATATGGCCCCTAACCATTTTTACCCTAAACCTAAAAGACCTCGCTAAAGGAAAAAACATGTTCGAAGAAATCCAACTCACCCTACAACAAAAAATTTTGCTACTCTTTACAGCAAGAAAAATACCAATAGAAAAACTAGAAACCCTCAAATATTTCCCAGCCGAGAAAGCAGAATTTCAAGACAACAAACCTACTAGAGTTTTACTCCATTTTGTAAAAGCAGAAACAAACCTATCAAAACACCTCAACAACCTAAAAACCAACACAGAACTATACCAAAAAGGCGTCCTTGCCTCTCCAACAATACCCACAATATGCTTTCTCACATTAGCCCTAACAACTATGCTACTATACACTTTATCACAAACCTTCATGTTTCTTTAAACAAAAAAGATACCTATCAAAAAACATGGCGATTAACAACAATCCTCACTCAGAGAGAGTTTCACTTATATCAACCAAAAACAACAATTCCCTTAAAAACAGATTACAATTTGAAGGGGCTCAAATGATCGCTGAAGAACAAATAACATCAAAAATCACAGAACTAATGAAAACACTCGATCATATCAAAAAATACAACGCCATAGCACGCTCACTAAAACCCTTCATGCTCATCATCGCAGGCTCAATAGCAACATTTCTAGCACTACTAACAATATTTGACATCTACGGAATAGAACCCAGCCCCAATAACCCCATGTTTGCAGCAGGATTTTTAGCATCCCTAATCCCACTTATAGGTCTTGCCTGCGGAATATTATACATACGAAAACAAGTTAACGCTGTTAAAGTAGGTAAATGGCAACCAGAAATTTCTAAAGGCTTCGCCTCCACCCTAAAACTATTAGGCGAGATGGATTGGGAAAAGACCCTAGAAGATATCTCTATGGCACGATTTGGCTATGCAATCTATAGTATCCTTAAGGCAGGCACCTGCTTGGTTGTCTCAGTAGCCGCCTTTGAGCTGGCATGGAATAGCTTAACCCTGCTATTTTTACATACCACAGTGCCAACTGGAGCCTTCTTTTGGGGCTTTGTTGCTGTCTCAGTTGTAGTCTTTGTGCTGGGTAAAGATTTTTTGAGGCGATATCGAGAGTTACGTGCGTTGGATATGTTGGTTTGGGAGTTGCGATGGTTTAGTGTCGAGTTCGAAAAAGTCGAGTTCCAAGCTTGATCTCTATGTTATCGCCCGGATAATTGAGGCGCTAAAAGAGAAAAAAAATCTCAACCGAACCGCCCTAGCTACAGTCACAGG
>NZ_WRFL01000125.1:0-2789 GCF_009778815.1 Candidatus Bathycorpusculum sp. | reverse complement strand
AGGAATGGGTTTAGCCATAATTATCACCTTAATTGTTGATACACAGGTAAAACATAAAAATTTTCACGACTATAAACCGTTTTTTAACAACTTACACATATTTAGAGCGCATCAAAATTTATGCCCACGGTTATAGTTTTACTACAATAACACCATAGTTTTTCCAAGACACTAACTACACGCTTACTGTTTACTGCCAGTGCCATTTTTTGTTGAGCCTACGCACTCAATTAAGCCTACTTTTTTAGTGTTGAACTATGAGTCTGTACATTACGTGAAGCAAAGTCTATTTCGCAGTTATTTAGTCATAGAGACAACCTGCAAGTATGAAATATTTTGGTTAGCTGGTTTCTTTTGTTAGTTCTTCATAAGCAAAGCAATCGGTAAAGTGGTCGTTGACCATGCCTGTGGCTTGCATGAATGCGTAAATTATTGTGCTGCCGACAAAGTTCATGCCACGTTTTTTGAGGTCTTTGCTGATTTTATCAGAAACAGGCGAAGTTGCAATAACATCCGTTGTTTTCTCAAAGTGATTTACAATTGGCTTATAATTTACATAGCTCCACAGGTATTTGTCAAAGCTGCCGTGTTCCTTTTGGATGCGGAGAAACGCTTTTGCATTGGCTATAGCTGCGTTGATTTTTAGGCGGTTTTTGATAATTCCCGTGTTCGCTAAAAGTTCTTCGATTTTGGTGTTATCATAGTGTGCAACTTTTGCTGGGTCAAAGCCCTCAAAGGCAGCTCGATAGTTTTCGCGTTTTTTAAGTACCGTTAGCCACGACAGTCCCGCTTGTGCGCCCTCTAAAAGTAGCATTTCAAAGAGTTTTTTGTCATCATGAACGGGTCGGCCCCATTCATTATCGTGATAGTCCACATAAATTGGAACATCGCCACACCAACAACATCTAACTTTGCTAGCCATCTAAACCTGCTCCCTGCTTCACCGCTATACCTGTTTTTAGCCGTTTTTATACAATAGCACTATTTCCTATCTTTTCTTACGATGGTTCTTACGATGGTTCTTACGATGTTGTCTTTGTATTAAAACCCATTTTTACCTCATTGGGTTGTACACGGTAGAATGGTTTTGGCATGTTTTGTTTCTTGCAGGTTTCACTTGTCCGTTTTGGTTTTGGCTGCTGAGTTGGTTTTGGGGGTTTAAATATTCTGATAGTTTAGAGGATTGGTAAATGTTATGTGTGATCTGCTGTGGCATAGTTTCGGTGAATTAGACAGTAGTTGTGTTTTGCTAAATGTTGTTGTGGAGGGTTGTTTGTTTGTCTGAGTTGGTTCAGACTTTGTGGTTTGAGGATGTGGGTTTTTTGCATGAGCAAATGCTCGATACTCCGCTTGGACGGTTTTCTGTTCGGCAGATGGGTATGTTTTTAGTCTTTGGTTTGTTGGCGTGGCTTTCTTCGCTTGTGTTTGCTGATTTGGTGCTTAAAATTGTAGTTGCCGGTGGCATATTTTTTGGTGGGGCGGCTTTGTTTACGCGAAAAATTAAAACGGTTTCTCCTGAAGCCCACCTGCTCTGCCTGATAAGGCGCTTCACCCTACAGATAAAACAAAAACACACTGCCACCAAAGCTAAACATTGTGTGGAGCAAGAGTCAAAGTCTATGCTGCTCTCAGCAACCATAGGAGCACCTGTAAAAATTGTTGGAGTCCTAAAAGACCTAACAGGAAACATTCTCGCAAACAAAACTTTCAAAGTGAACGTAAACAACACCGCTCATTCAAGTGGTTTAACTGACCAAGACGGCTACTTTTGCACTTATTTCACCCCCGACCACCCCGGACTTTTCCAAATAGACCTCCAACCCCAAGATCACCCAGACATCACCCAAAAAATAACCCTACAAGTCAACCCCCCTCAAAAAACCAAAGACGAAGAGGTAACTCAAAATGCACAAAAAAAATCTACTGAAAACTAGACTTACCCCCAAACCCCAACAACCCCTTTGCACCTATGAAGTGTTCCCAGTAAACTATATCATGCTACCAAAACAAAAACGACAAGAAACCCTAGGCCGCTTCCAACGCCTCCTAAACAGCCTACCCTGCCAAGCCACGTTAACCGCCCAAAAAACCCAAAAAACCCTCCAAATCAACGAAGAAGAACTCACAACCACTTACTACCGCTTCTTCATTGAAAGCACTGAACCTATCGATTGGATAATAGATCAGTGCAATTTTAAACAACAACCCCTAACTGAGCTCTCCAAAGCCAAAGTAGCTAAAACTTTTCCTAAACATCTTCAACTTGAAAACGGTAAACTCCAACGAACCTTTACCATCTATCAACTCCCCGGTAAACTCTTACCCGGGTTTGTTAGTGAGCTTTATGGATTATGTGAAAAAGTGCTAATAGACATTAAGCCTCTCTCACCCGAGGTGGCTAGTGCGCAGATGGGCAAATACCTGCGTTTGCTCAAAAGTATTCTCTTAGCTGATCAATCCAAAGGCCGCCTGCCCAAAGAAGAAACCAAACTAAAACACGACATGGCTCAAGCCACTTATCAGGGTTTGATAACAGGGAGTACACGATTATTTGAGTTAAAAATTAACCTCACTTTGGAGGCTGATACTCTTGAGGAGCTTAAAGGGAAAACAAAAAAACTCAAAGACACCCTACAATCTCGTTTTATACGTCTTGACTGTCCCCTGTATTTTCAGCCCGAATTAGCTCTTGGTACAGTGGGTAAAAAGCTTGTAGCCGACACCACAACCGTTAGTAGCTTTTTTCCGTTTGTTTCAGCCGACCTAATCGAGTCACCGGGTGGAGTTTT
>NZ_WRFL01000124.1:0-2891 GCF_009778815.1 Candidatus Bathycorpusculum sp. | reverse complement strand
AATGGCGTTAATGACGTTAAAAATGGCGTTAATGACGTTAAAAATGGCGTTAATGACGTTCGTAGACTACACTGTCGTCAATTTAAATCAAGACACACACCCATACGTTAGTGATTAAACTGTATAAATTGACTCTCTCCGAAATCTTTACGTGCAAACTAGATAGCGAAGCTTATGGTTTGTTAAATCAGTACCCCAACATGGTTAAATGGTGGATAGAACAAGCAAAAGAGTCGCCCGTATCGTTTAGTGGATTTAGAAATCAATTTTATAGTGCTTGGAAAAATGCTTGGAGCAACTATAACAGTCAACATGCACAAACAAGCAGTTTGGCGGCGTATAATATGTTAAAGCTCTCAAAGGGGCAACCTATAGAGGAGTTAAAGTACAGTTTTGCAGTTATTAGTCCAAGAATAGTAAAAATTGAAGAGGAAAAGCTTGTTTTCCCAACTAAACAATCCAAAAAAGCCCACATACAACTGCTTCCAAAAAGCCCAACACAAAAAACCCTTTTGGAGCAAGCACAAAACCAGTATTGGCAAATTGGACAAATATTTTTAACCCCAAACTGGTGCACCATACCCCTCACAAGATACCTCGACTTAACCAAAGAAAAAGAAGATGCCCTAATACAACAACTCCGCAAATAGCCTATTCACCTGTAAATATGCGAAAATTTTAAAGGTGTATAACAGAATGCTCTTTTTAATTTCAGGGTACATGAACTTTAGAGAAAAAATGAGACCATTTCAAGACGAGTTCGAACCTTTAGAGAATATAGCAACATGGAGTGTAATTATGCAATCAAGTAAACACGAAGGTGTAGACTCTGTTTAAAAGCCAAAAAACCCTCCCACTATTGGAGGCTACGCAAATGAGCACTAACTTTGAACAAAAAGACCAAACATCTGAAGAATGGGTCTACAACTTATGGACAGATCACAGCGACTGGTGTACCAAATGTAAAAACAAAAACAACAAACTTACATTTGACGACCAAACAAAAACCACCACCTGCACCCAATGCAACCACACCCAAACCTACGAAGAAAAAGACTGGGAAATCCTCCAAGCCCAAAGACACATAATCTACCAGTATATGCCAGGAAAATACATTTTTAGCAACCTCACCTCAGAGGAAATTTTTGCCAAATACCTCCGCGAACACAACCACAACGACTGGTCATCATGGGTTATTCATGATTACGTACTTGCCCGTATGAGAAACGACAAAACAATTCAAAATAAACTACGAGATGTAGCCAAATTAATTGTTGAAAAAATGAACTATGATGCCAAACCTTGGCAAACACTGTTTGAAAAAATGGATGCCCCAACCCCAGAAATATTCCATCAAGTACCGCAAATCATCTACGAATACGCCGAGAAAAAACTCCAAGAAGCAACACCCAAAGAAAACCTCTTCGACCAAATGCGAAGTTACCTAGTAACTCTAACAAGCATATACTGTTATAGCAGATGGAAAGGTGACAGAGCAGCCTGCTGGATAACAAGTGAAGTTATAAAACTATGCGATGTCGAAAGCTTCTCAATAGAATTCTACACCGAACTTTTCAACTGCGACCCAATGATAGAAAATTTTCAAAATGACCTACTCACAGAAAAGAAACGAGAAATTAACACCAAAGATTCCTACATTCAATGGCAACTTAACTTATCCGATACCTACCTAAAACAATCCAAAGCCTTTGTAGCAGTTGAAGCAGCATATGAGGCCTTAGGCGCTAAACTTGGTATTCACGCAATATGGCCACCAACAAAAACACTATCGTTTGACATCCACACAGTTAAAAAAGTCACTCAACTACTCAATGATCCCGAACTCTTCAGATTCTACGATCTGGCCACTGAACTAGACACAGTTGATAATGCAAAGGCAGACTATTACGCAAAACTCTTCATTGAAAAAGTAAAAGAGCACATGCCAAGTGTAACCTCACTTGAGCAAGAACAAGCAAAGTCAGCAGCCTACATAACATAACCTTTTTTACTATACGCATTCAACATACCAATCTAAAAATGTCTTAGTACAATATAGAAGCGATTGATTTTTTAGAGAAACCACATATAATGTAAGCAGGCTGATATTATGAGAAAGTTAAAGATATACTTGGACACTTCAACAATTGGACATCTGATAGCCGATGATGTACCCGAAAAAATGGCCGATACTCACGAACTATGGGAACTGTTGCAACAAGATAAATACGAAGTCATTATATCAGACTTAGCTTTTGACGAGATAAATCGGTGCAGCACCGAAAAAAGAGATGCTCTTTTAAAATATATTACATTGATAAAGTATTCTGTTGTGTCAATTACCCCGCAACAGGAGGAGCTTGCTCAAAAATATTTGCAACATGGTGTGTTGAGTAAGAAAAGCTTGGATGATTTAACCCATATCGCCTGCAGCGTTTTGAACAATTGTAATTATGTTGTAAGCTGGAATTTTCGCCATTTTGTCAATATTAAAACCATTAATAGGGTAAATTCCGTTAATGTCTTATTTGGTTTCCGAGAGGTAAAAATAGTGCCGCCGTCAATGTTATTAGAGGAGCTTTAGAAGAAGATGAGAGAAAGCAAGTTTATTGAAGAGATCCACAAAATTCGTGAAAAGCATTATGAGGAAACAAAGGATCTTCCACTTGAGGAAAAACTGGAGCGAATTAAGCAGGGTTCACTAGAGTTTCAAAAACTTGTAGAACAAGCAAGAAAAGAGCAAAAGGGCTCTATAGAAGTAGCACAACCTGTCTAATTTTAGATTTTTAACTTTTATGAAACCCTATTAAAAAAGTTGCTCGTAATTTGCATATGCACGTATGACAACTGGTTTTTACCATTGTTGTTTTCCTTCTCCGTGTTCTCGTTTT
>NZ_WRFL01000123.1:0-2936 GCF_009778815.1 Candidatus Bathycorpusculum sp. | reverse complement strand
GGGTGCGGTCTCGGGCTTTTTTGGAGGCGGCATTGGAGGTGGGGGCGGTGGTATGCGCATGGGTTCCATGGGTGGGGGTATGCGTGGCATGGGTTACATGGTGACGGGTACAATGAATAGGCAGAAAGCTCCTGCACAAGAATTCCTAAACAACAGAGCAGGATCCACCCTAAACGCCGCCTTATACAAAAACTCTGCAGGCGACGTACTCCCAACAGCTACACCTGAAGCAAGTGCACATTTTATGGAAGAGCTTGTCAAGAAGTCAAACGAGGACGTATATGCTGGTTATGTTGCAGGCAACTATCCAGAGATAGCAGAGAATCTCAAAGATCCACGTGCGGCTGGGTTTGAGATAAAGCGACATCTACAAACGTTGCCACCCGAAGTAGCATATAGCAACTGGCAAAGAGCCCAAAACCAAGGCAACCTACCCAAAGAAGGGCGTTCAATATTCTATCAATATGCTCGTGACGAAGTGGGAACAAACAGAGAAACCGTGACGGCCATAAAAAAGGGTCTATACGTACCCAATCTCGAAGCTTTGGATACTGCACCTCGCTTTGCCATAGACACTTTCAACACAGGTGCAGTCACAGAAAAAGGAACAGTCGCAAATGCAAAAATCTTTGCAGCAGTAAAACAACTAGGCACACCAGAAAATCAACGAGACATTGACCATTTAGCCGAAAAAGACTTTCAAAATGCATCCCCTGATAGTTTGGGCAAGACTTTTTCACAGATTTCAGGGGTAAAGATGACCGCAAAAGAGCAAAGAACTTACGGGTATGCTATGGCAAAAGTTCGTAGTGTAGTGGTTATGCGAAATCCGACCTTAGCTAACAACATAGCCCATTATACCATGGGAGATGGTAAAGACAAGTTTTCTTGTTTAATGAATGATGAAAAGTTTACCACACAAGCAGTAAAAGATATGGAATCACAGGGAACAAGTGCATGGTTCGCAAACACCTTAAACGTAAAACAAACAGAAGTGCCTTCATCAGAAAGCTTATTCAAAACCCAACCAACCAAACCTACCAATAATGGTAACATTCCAGTTAATAACCCAACTCTAAATCAGGTTATTTCGCCTAAACAACCAAAAAATAAGCCAGTAACTTTAGGGGACATGCAAAAAAGAGACTTTGAAGGAGGAGAAAGGAAACGATGGTAAAAGAGTCGCTCAGGTTATGTAGGCGGCTTGTTTTTTTAGTTCTTGCTCAATCGGAGTTATTTCAGGTAGTATTTTTTTCACTTTTTCGATAAATAGATTTGCGTAATAACATGCCTTTGCAGGATCAATCGCATCTAGACTAAGGGCCGTACTGTAGAATCGAAGAAGCTCGGAATCGTTAACCAAGTTTACGACTTTTTCAACGGTTTTTATATCAAAAGGTAATACTTTTGTTGGGGGCCATAGGGCGTGTATTCCAAGTTTGGCGGTTAATGCGTCATAGGCGGCTTGAGTTGCTCCCAGAGCTTTTGTCTGTTGCAAGTATTTATCGGCCAGTCTAAGTTCCCATTGGATGTATGAGTCTTTTATGTTGATTTCCCGTTTCTTTCCTGTAACAAGGTCATCTTGAAAACCCTCTATCAGTGGATCGCAATCAAAGAGGTCGGTGTAGAAGGCTATTGATTCGCTTTCGATATCGCATAACTTTATAATTTCGCTAACTATCCAGCAGGTTACTCTGTCATTTTTCCATCGGCTGTAACTATATACAGTTGTCAAGGTTGATAGATAACCGCGCATGATGGAGTGTAGTTCTTCTTTATTTTGTGTGGCTTCTTTTAGTTTTTTTTCGGCGAATTCGTATCGGATTTGCGGCACTTGATAGAATATTTCGGGGTCGTTGGTATCCATTTTTTCAAATAGTGTTTTCCAGGTTGTTGAGTCGTAGCTCATTTTTTCAACGACTAATTTGGCGGTTTCTAATAGTTTGTCTTGGATGGTTTTTTCGTTTTTCATTTTTGCCAGTACGTAGTCATGTATGAGTTGGGCTGACCAGTCAACATGGTTGAGGTCGCGGAGGTATTTTTGGAAAATTTCTTCTTTGGGTAGATTGCCAAAAAAGTATTTACCAGGCATATAGTGGTAGGCTACGTATCGTTTTGCCTGTAGAATCTTCCATTCTTTATCTTTGTATGTTTCAATGTGTTCGCATTGTGTGCATTTGGTGGTTTTTGTTTGGTCATCAAACACGAGCTTGTTTTTCTCTTTATTGCATTGGCGGCACCAGTCTCTACTGTCAGACCACACAGTAAAGTTCCACTCATCAAACACTTGTCTTTCTTCTTGCTTTGTTATGGTGTTACTCATTTGCCCAACCTCCAATGGTAAGCAGACTTACTTTCGGTCTTTTAAACATTAACCCACACAACCTAACACTACCTAATAACACATATGCATAACAACCTCTTATACTGTCTAAGCGTTCAAACGCACATAAACTCATTTTCTCACCAAACTAACATGCTTCTAAAATTAAAAAACCACACAATCCCCATACGAGATACGCACTATAATGGAGAATGCACAAACAAGGTGATTCGTGAAATTAATCCAGACGTTGTCTGGAAAATTGACGGTGTCATATTATTTGGAATTGTTAGCAGTTCAAAAGGATGCCCATTTTTTATGGGCAAAAGTGTGTAACATAGGTGTTGAGCGGTGTTATTGAAGTAGGGCTTGGATGTGGGGGTCTTGTTCTTCTTTGGATAGGTCGAGAAATCTTGTGAAGGGTATGGTGCACCATTTTGGGGTTAGAAATATTTGTCCAAATTTCCAATACCCATTTTGGGCTTGTTCAAGAAGACTTTTTTGCAGAGGATTTTTTGGTGTAAGTCGTACTTGGGCTTTTTTGGGGTGTTTAGTTGGAAAAACCAGTCGTTCACCATCAAGCTTTACTATTCTTTGACTAACAACTACAAAG
>NZ_WRFL01000122.1:0-2941 GCF_009778815.1 Candidatus Bathycorpusculum sp. | reverse complement strand
GTTTACAAAGCACTTTGCAGATACTCTGATTCAGGATTTAATTGGATTCATGTTTGCCAGCATCATGGCATCTATTGTGCTGTTGTTTGGTTATCAGGTTCTCATATCGACTAGTCTTAATCCATTGACCCAGATTTTAATTGCCATCATTACCCTTTTTGCGGCTGCATACATGTCCACTGTCTTCGTGGGCAAGTTTGGGGCTTTGGGTATGGCGGCTGCCAACGTAGTGGGGGGTGCGGTTAACTCTGCAACTGGTGCGGCTTTGGGTATGGCGGGTGGCGCGCTTCTTGGCGGTGGTGCTGGGATGGCGAGTCGTCTTGGTAGTTTGTCTGGGAAGGGATTGAGCAAAACAGAGATGTTGGGTCAGGCGGGTGAGGGTTTTGTGTCAGGGGCAACGCCGGGTGCGGTCTCGGGCTTTTTTGGAGGCGGTATTGGAGGTGGGGGCGGTGGTATGCGCATGGGCTCCATGGGTGGGGGTATGCGTGGCATGGGTTACATGGTGACGGGTACAATGAATAGGCAGAAAGCCCCTGCACAAGAATTCCTCAACAACAGAGCAGGATCCACCCTAAACGCCGCCTTATACAAAAACTCTGCAGGCGACGTACTCCCAACTGCTACACCTGAATCAAGTGCACATTTTATGGAAGAGCTTACCAAGAAGTCAAATGAGGACGTATATGCGGGTTATGTTGCAGGCAACTATCCAGAGATCGCAGAGAACCTCAAAGATCCAAAAGCAGTTGGATTTGAGGTAAAGCGTCACCTGCAATCTTTACCGCCAGAAGTAGCCCATAGCAATTGGCAAAGAGCCCAAAACCAAGGCAACCTGCCCAAAGAAGGACGTTCAACATTCTACCAAAATGCACGCGATGAAATGGGCACAAACCGAGAAACCGTAACTGCCATCCAAAAGGGCATATACACACCCAATCTTGAAGCATTAGACACTGCACCTCGCTTTGCCATAGACACTTTCAACACAGGTACAGTAACAGAAAAAGGAGCTATCACTAACGCCAAGCTTTTTGCAGGAATAGAAAAACTAGGTACACCCGATAATCGACAAATAGTTGACCACTTAGCAGAAATAAAGTTTCGCAAAGCATCCCCCGATATTTTAGGACAACAACTTGCACATGTTTCTGGTGTAAAGATGACTGCAAAAGAACAAACGGTTTACGGTCATGCTATGGCGAAAATTCGTAGTGTAGTAGTTATGCGAAATCCAACCTTAGCTAACAACATGGCCCATTATACCATGGGAAATGGAAAGAACAACTTTAGCAGTCTGATGAATGATGAAAAATTCACAACACAAGCAGTAAAAGATATGGAATCACATAGAACCAGTGCTTGGCTTGCTAACACCTTAAACGTAAAACAAACCGAAGTACCCTCACAAGAAAGCCTATTCAAGACACAACCAACCAAACCTGCAGATAATGTTAATGTTCCAGTTAACAACTCTACGCTAAATCAGGTTATTTTGTCTAAACAGCCAAAAAGTAAGCCAGTAAATTTTGTGGATATGCAAAAAAGAGATTTTGAAGGAGGCGAAAGAGCGGAACAATGGTAAAAAAAAGTCGCTTAGGTTATGTAGGCGGCTTGTTTTTTCTGTTCCTGTTCAATCGGGGTTATCTCTGGTAGCATTTTTTTGATTTTTTCGATAAATTGCTTTGCGTAATAACAGGCTTTTGCAGGGTCAATCGTGTCTAGGTTAAGGGCTGTGGTGTAGAATCTTAGGAGTTCGGGTTCGTTGACTAGTGTTGTGACTTTTTCTACGGTTTTTATGTCAAAGGGCAGTATTTTTGTTGGTGGCCATAGGGCGTGTATTCCAAGTTTGGCGGTTAGGGCTTCGTAGGCAGCTTGAGTGGCTACAAGGACGCTTGATTGTTGTAGGAATTTGTCGGCGAGGTTGAGTTGCCATTGGATGTAGGTGTCTTTTACGCTGATGTCGCGTTTTTTTCCTGCAATAAGCTCATCTTGGAAACCCTCTAATAGCGGGTCACAACCAAAGAGATCGGTGTAAAAACCTATTGAATAACCCTCATCGGTATTGCAGAGTTTTATGATTTCACTGCTTACCCAGCAAGCTACTCTATCGCCTTTCCATCTGCTGTAACTGTACACACTTGTCAGAGTTGCTGCATAACCCTCAAGCATAGCGGTAAACTCTTCTTTTGATGCGGTTTCTTGGAATTTTTTCTCGACAACTTCATAGAGGATTTGGGGTACTTGATGAAACATTTCAGGGTCTTTTGCGTTCATTTTTTCAAATAGGTTTTTCCATGTTGTTGAGTCGTAGTTCATTTTTTCAACGACTAATTTGGCAGTTTCTAACAGCTTATCCTGAACTGTTCTATCGTCTTTCATTTTGGCAAGTACGTAGTCGTGTATTAGCCATGATGACCAGTCGTTGTGGTTGTATTCTCGGAGGTATTTTTGGAAGATTTCTTCTTTAGAGAGATGCGCAAAATAGTATTTGCCAGGCATGTAGTGGTGTGTTACATATCGTTTTGCCTGTAGTATCGCCCAGTCTCTATCCGTATAAGTTTCAACATGTCCACACTGAGTGCATTTGGTGGTTTTTGTTTGGTCGTCAAATATGAGCTTGTTTTTCTCTTTACTGCATTGGCGACACCAGTCTCTACTGTCAGACCACACAGTAAAGTTCCACTCATTAAACACTTGCTTGTCTTCTTGTTCTGACATGGTGTTACTCATTTGCCCAACCGCCTATAGTAAGCAGACTTACTTTAGGTCTTTTAAACATTAACCCACACGACCTAACACTACCTAATAACACATATGTATAATAATCTCTTATACTGCCTAAGCGTTTAAACGCACATGAACTCATTTTCTCACCAATCTAACATGCTTCTAAAATTAAAAAACCACACAATCCCCATACGAGATACGCACTATAATGGAG
>NZ_WRFL01000121.1:0-3003 GCF_009778815.1 Candidatus Bathycorpusculum sp. | reverse complement strand
TTGCGGAGTCGCCTAATATGGCGTTTGTCAGCCGTTTGTGGCCTGAGGTGTGGCTGGGTATAGCTGCTAGACAGTTTAGATGGTGAAATGGTGAGTTGTAAGATACCTCAAAGGTGGGGGGGGGGGGGAAATTATTTTGGGACAAGACAAATGTAAAATGGGAACGCTCAAAAACGGTTCATTTTGACAAAATATTTGTTAGCAACCCAAATAAGCAATAAACCAGACTTATTTACGCGCCATATAGTTAAAGAAGCTTGAAATGGACAAATGAAAAAAGAGAGAAGTCTGGAAAAAGTTTGGAAACCGCCAAAAACAGCCCCTTTAACCAAAACATCGTGGGAACACCCACCTAAACAGCAAATAAGCCAATATTTGTGCCTCTAAAAGGTCAAAAAACAGGCAAAATACGCGATAAAACGGGAAAAAACACAAAAAACATGGGAAACCACCAAAAACAACCCCATCAACCAAAAAACCCGTAAAAACCCAACCAAACAACAAACAAAAACAGATTTACGCCCCTACAATACACATTTTTACAAAATTTAGGGCAAAAAACCGCTAAAAACAACCCCTTCACCCATAAGCTAGCGGGAAAATCCGACCAAACAGAAAACAAAACTCAAAACACGCATCATTTAACCAAAAAGGCACAAAACAATCCCCATTAAAACACAAAAAAAAGTAAGCACACTTACTCGCCCCCATTATATACATTAAATTTATGCATTTTTTGTTTCCCAAACCCTTTGCAAGTCCGCCTACTTCCCGTTTGCACTGCCTTTGCTTTGCCTCCCCTCAGCATTCATAAAGATTGGCATAATTTCAGACTGCATAAAAAAATATTGGCATATAGATTTATGGATGCTTCCGATTTTAAGGAAAGAAATTTGTTCCAGTTAGAAGAATCTCACTTTCAAAAATTATTATCTGAACAACCTTTATAAAAGACATAGTAGTTTCTATTGGCAGGTGACTGAATTGCCTGATAACCCTTATGTAATACAGGAATATAAAACATTTGAGGCAGTGCCACTCAGCAGAGTAGAACAGCTGATACTATATAAGACGGGCCATCTTTCTGGTCTGCGTGATATTGATAGGTTAATTTCAGCGGATATAATAGCCAGAGTTATAGGCAAATTAAAACTTAATGCTTTATCAGTAGAGCAACAATTATCCTATCTTAATGCAGCATTCTCTGTGCATGAAAAAGCTAGTGCGGTAGCGACTAAATCAGAGCCACTGGCCACTAAACGATTAATAGCCGATAAGTCTATTGCAGTAGAAGAGTCCCCGACGCGACAGATTTTGTTGCATGGTGGCATGATAAGCCCGCATTTACATCATGAAGGAAAAATTTACAAACTTGATGCAGATCAATGGAATCAATTTGCAAACATTGCTCTAGAAGAACTCCGTAGTAAATTTGCCCAAGTTAAAACTGTTTCATTTGACAGTTTTATGAAACTTGCTGAAGTAGCCGAAGAAATACTTTGACAATTACAAAAAATAATTCTTCATTATCTTCTTTTTTTATTCCAAAGCAAATAACTAAATGCACTCTACTTGTTACGCAGGATTGCAACTTACGTTGTCAATACTGCTACATAGAAAAGAAAAATGCTGTAATGACTCTTGATGTTGCTAAAAAAATTGTAGATTTTGCATTCCAGAAAAACCCAAAAAATGGACAGCTTAAAATAGGCTTCTTTGGTGGTGAGCCCCTTCTTGAATTCGAACAGATAAAGTTAATTGTAGGATTAATCAAGAACCATCCCCGTTACAGTAGCTCTAACGTTAACATATCTATAACAAGTAATGGAACAATTTTTAACCGTGATATAGCCGATTTTATGTTGTCACAGGGCATAGTTTTTTGCATAAGTTGCGATGGCCCACCAGAAATACAGAATGCTAACCGTAAATTTACAAATGGACAAGGTTCATCCGTGGTGGTGGAGAAGACCATCCAAGAGGCACTACAATATTTTTCGCTTCTTCCAGTAAACGCTGTCTACTCTGATCAGACATTACAATATCTGCCTCAAACTGTTGATTATCTGGTTAATTTAGGTGTAAAAAATGTTTATCTCAACCCTGACATATCTGCTAAATGGACACAGCAACACGCAGATCAGTTTCCTGAAATCTATGGCGTTTTGGCTGAAAAGTATCTTCAGTTTTATTTGCAGAGTAAACCAAAATTCATTAGTCTCATAGACAATAAAATGTCAATAATTTTACGCGGCGGTTATGGACCCTTTGACAGATGCAGAATGGGTTCTGGTGAGTTGGCTTTTGGTGTAACGGGTAATGTTTATCCTTGTGAACGTCTTGTGGGTTTTGATGATGGAAAGACTAACTGTATTGGTAATGTTGTTGAGGGCACAATTAAACCATTGTCATGTAAAAGTGTACCTATTGCAGCTATAAACTCTGAATGTGTTCAGTGTGGATTTAGTGAGTATTGCATGAATTGGTGTGGCTGTACAAACTATCATTCCACAGGAAGGTATGATAGAGTTTCAGCTTTTATGTGTGCTCATGAACGTGCAACGATAAACATTGCTTATCACACAATTCAACGTATGAATGAAAACGGTATAGATCTTAGTCACCATATTCAAGGTACACCACTTGTTAACGCAGTAAATAACAGTGGCAATCACTAATAAATAATCTTAAAAATTAGTATAGTTCCTGCTAATTTGGATATCTGGTTTGCAAATAAACGTTTTTTGCAGACAGTTTTAGGTTGGGTGACTTCTCAAAGGTGTGCTTTTCCATTTGGGCTCAAAGGTACCATTCTTCTAGTCTACAAGAACACCTAGACACAGCTTAATAAATACAAGATTATAGATGCCAAAATATTATCAATGTCATTAACTTAACGAAAATAGCAAGTTGATGAGACTATTTTTATTTTGAGAGTGTTCACTTATAGATAATTTTATGTGATGCTGTACATATATCGCCAAACAAGGTTAGTTCGTATGG
>NZ_WRFL01000120.1:0-3068 GCF_009778815.1 Candidatus Bathycorpusculum sp. | reverse complement strand
GAGAGGTCTTGTAATTCAACCCTACCCCGGAACCTATTGTAATAAAATCACGTACGGTGTGCGGTTTGTACCCTTAATGCTACACAACGTTCGGTTGCATAGTAATTTGTCGATTAATGTCAAATCTGAGACTATCACTGAGGTGGTGGGTGGGGTAGCTGTGAAAGTGATTTTTGGGAGTGAGCGTAAAAAGGTGTCGGGGATTATTTCTTGTGATGCGGGTATGAGCAGAGATGCCTGCTTATTTGCGGTTAATCGATGGTTTGAACTCGTTGAGGGTAAGCTTGGTTTTTGTCTAAATGACCTCGTTATCACTACCTGGGAGCTTAACAAAGATCATGCGGGTATTCGTATTGATGGTATTCAGTGTGTTACCAAACGTGACCTTTACGGCATGATCGAGCGCACCTATCAAAAAGAGGAGAGTTTGGTTCGCAAAGAATGGAAGGTTTCTACGCCTATGTCTTTGAACAAGTTTGAGGAAGCTGTTTCTAAGGGGTTGGCAGGGATGGAGAAAGCGCAGGATATTAAAGATTTGCGCGATGAGGTTCGTGGGATGTGGGAGGCTCTAAAATTCAACAACAGCCGAATGTTGGAGCTTGGGCGGTTTGTTGAGGCGGTTTCTAAGAGTCAAATAAGTATGGTTGAGCGGATTGTTGCTTTAGAGAAAGGCCTAAGCACATTAAGCGACTCTGTTAGCAAATTAGTTGACGCTCTAACTGGAAACCAAACCGACAAACCCTCAACTTCAAAACAAGCTAATAGGGGTGATGCAGACGGGTTTGAATATGTCCGATAAACAAGACGCATTTAGAATGATTATCTTGCCTGTTTAGTTCTAAAGGTTTGTTTTTCTCAAAAATTGGTGTTTTGTCGCTTTTTAAGGTTTCAAATTTTATATTGCTGTGACTGTCATGTTTGACTTCGAAATCACAGTTGAAAATATTGTAATGACGGGTGCTTTTAGTGAAAATATCAACTTAGAGGTTGCAAATCAAAAATTAGAAGGCTCCAAGCGCAACTGGAAACAACTCTCCGGCTTATCCTTTAAACTAAAAAAGCCTCCAGCTACCTTTTTGCTTTTCCCAAACGGCAAATTCATATGCACCAACATAAAAACAAAGACCAAAGGCAAACAAGCCCTAACCAAACTCCTAAACATACTAAAAACAGAAAAAATAGTTTCAAACAACTGCACCTTTGAATGTTGCGTAAAAAATTTGATTGCTTCAGTGAATCTAAGCAGCGCCAATATCTCCCCAGAACAATTCACAAACGAATTCGAAACCATTTATGACCCAACCAAATGCTCCATACCCAACAGCAAAACAGATCCCCCACAAACAGCATTTCTTATCTTCCTTACCGGAAAACTGATCTGCACAGGAGCAACTAACAAAGAAGAACTAAAAAAGACCCTAAAAGACTTCTACAACCAACTAAAAGAAAACCCCTAAGCACAAGCAACACTTCATGATACCTATCCATCTTAAGAGCACCTAATTGTGTGAGCACGCTATATCTGGCAAGATATCTGAGGTCGCTATTTTTGATAGCATATTAGAGTGTCTCCTTAAAGCTCATGTGTCGCTCGGTAGAGTTTTCGAAGGAGTCTTTTTTGTTCTTCTCCAGTGATATGGTATGTTCGTATCCAGTGGTTATCTTTGTTTTTTTGCCAGCCCGCGTGAAGTGTGCCTCTGTCGGTTAATTCATTAAGAGCTTCATGGACAGAGCCTCGGCTAGCACCTTTGCCTTCTAGGTCTTTGCATAGTTGGGTAAAATTGATGTTTTCTAAGAGTACATCGTTGTATTCGAGGATTTTTAAGGCAACTTTTACTGGTGATCTAAGTTCCTCATACATAATGTTAGGGCGACCAATTTTCTCAATAGGCCTATCTTTGAGGTCTGTTTCCATTTTTTTCCCTCGATTTTCCTTAATTATCTTTTAGAGCAGGCTATTTAGGTTTTTTGTACTCAAGTATAATAACTATACTTGTGTTGTTTTGTTCAGGGGCAGGTTCAGTTACCGATGAAACTTTCTAAAAAAGGGAAAAAGGAAACAGGTTACCAAAGACAAATAGTAAACCGTACTGAATGGCGCAAATTAACTGTATCATTATCCGATAACTCCAAAGAGGACGGATACAACCAAGAAAATCAGGTTTCCAAAAGGAGCTATTGCAAGCGCAAGGGTAAAGAAGATCATGGTTGGGATTGTTGGCGAGGCAAGCACACCGTTTGGGTATAGTTCACGGTGCTCCTTTAGAGTATCAAAGTGTTTTTTCAAATTTGCTTCAGCTTTTACAAACCGTAGCAATTTTCTAGCAGGTTTGCCATCACTGTCTTCTTGAATTACCACTGTTTCGGCTGGAAAATATTCAAGCCCCCCAAGCTTAGTTAACGGTATACGCCTTGCCGTAAAGAGTAGCCAGGCCTTTTGGCGTAGGGTAAGTTGAATGCCTTCAAACATGTTTTTTCCTTTAGCGAGGTCTTTTAGATTTAAGACAAAAATGGCTATAGGCCATATCAGGCTTAAAATGGCCGAGTTGCAAAACACCGCTAAAACTATAGGCATTGCAGAAACTTCTAAGGGCGGACTAAACGTGAAGGGGATTGCTGGAAGAGTTAAGCCAATAAATATGAGTGCTTTAGCGTCTGCACTACCATAAAATCCCGAACAGAATAAAACAGACCCCAAAAATAAAGAAGCCGCCAAAGAAACCAAAACCGCCGATGCTCCCACAAAGTTAAACGCTACGCTCGCAAGGGTCATTGCACATCCAATTGGATATGCAAAAATCCAAACCCGATTATCAACTCTTCGGGTCTTAAGATCAAGCACTGAAGCATACCCCAAAATAATCAACACAAAAACAAACGGCAACCACATCAACAACAATAGTTTTCATCCTCTACCCTTTAGAATTGTGGAGATTTTAAAAATCAACCAAATCATCCTTTTGCCTATTCTGGATCAGCCGAAAAACCATGTTGATAATCAGAAGAGGCAGACCAATTAGTCTTGCACTCTTGCGACCACACATCAGTTGCCTCTTCTTTTGTGTTCT
>NZ_WRFL01000119.1:0-3161 GCF_009778815.1 Candidatus Bathycorpusculum sp. | reverse complement strand
GGGTAGGGTTGAATTACAAGCCCCCTTTGAAGTAGTCTAGCGCAAATGACTCGTACTGAGGTGTATTGTCCAGATGTGGGTTTATGTGGTGCATGGATTTTACGGGCAATCTCGGAGGGTTTTAGCTCAATTTCTGAGGCATCAATTACATGACAAATTCTCTCTTCTACGGAATATCCTAAATTTCGACTTTGAGGACCAGTAACAGTTGTAACAGGTGTTACAACAGGTGTATGCTGCCGCTTAAGATCGTTAGAGTCAACCAAAAACAACCGAACCTAAAACTGATGCGCTAAGTTGGGTATGTGTGAATTTTCAAAGAAGTTAAGGATTAATTGTCCAATTTCAGCTATGACACTGGTGGTGACTGCGTTGCCTACCGTTTTGTATCGTTGCGTATTGCTGATTTCGATTTGTTTTCCTGTGGTGGTTAGGCCGTGTTTTGTCCAGTGGTCTGGGAAGCTTTGTAGTCGTTCACATTCCAGAGGGGTTAGTTTTCTTAGGCGTTTATCTGCTGTGTAGGTTGTTAGCATGGTTCCCTTGCCCCCAGCCGTACCCAGACGTGTCGTTAAGGTGGGCGATGTGTCAGCGTATATGCGCATTTTTCCAAACTGATAATTAACTATCAGGTAGGTGTCGTCTCCATGACTGTTTCCATAGCCGGTAGTAAGTGTACCGCAAACTTGCCCCCGACTCGGTTTAGCACCCATGTTGTTGCTGTTTCCGATAGGAAAAAACGTTCCTCCACCATGTTTGAGGGTAGTAAGATATGCGACAATGAAGACTCGGCGGCGGGACTGAGGTACTCCGAAAAATTTGCTGTTAAAAACCTTCCACTCGCAAATATACCCCAAGTTCCCCAGCTCTTCAAGGATTGTTTGGAAGGTTTGTCCTTTTTGGATATTAAGGAGTCCTGGGACGTTTTCGAGAAGTAGCATCTTGGGTTGTTTTTCTTTTGCAAGGCGTATAATTTCATAAATGAGTGTGCCGCGTGGGTCTTTGAATTCTGAGCGTTTGCCAGCAGATGAAAAGGGTTGGCAGGGAAACCCGCCGCAGAGTATGTCAAAGTCGGGCAGGTCTTGGGCTTGGACGTTTCGGATATCTTCCTCACACAATGACCCGTCGTTCCAGTGGTGGCGGTAGATTGAAGCGGCCCATTTATCCAACTCGTTAGCAAAGACTGTTTGGAACTGGTTGGAGGCTTTTTCAAGACCGTAACGGAAGCCGCCGATGCCACAGAAGAGTTCACATACTTTAAGGTCATTCACATGGTAGCCTCCACTCTGTTGTCGGTATGGAGGTTTGACTGTTTATGGCCTCATCTACCTGTTTTTGAGCAATAGCCGCATATTCGGGGGTTACTTCAATACCAACTGCGCTATATCCTTCCTGTAGAGAGGCCACTAAGGTTGTTCCTGAACCGCAGAAAGGATCCAAGATGGTTTCGTCCGGCTCACAAATTTTCACAAGATCTCTCATTAACTCTAGAGGTTTCTGCGTTTGATGCAACTTGTCTTTGTTCAAAGTTGGATAACGATAACAACCCCGCAGGACAGGAACGTTTCGTTTCAAACTCATAGCCCCTTTACTACCCCACAAAATGAATTCACATTGGCTGCGAAACCGCCCCAACTGTGGACGCACCATCTCGGTTTTATCCCACACAACCACACCCTTTACTAGCCAATCTGCCCACTGTAACGCCCACTTCAAAGCATCCAACTGCCAAAAATCAATAAACACACAAATGGGTGCACCTTTTTTGCAGACCCGCTTAGCCTCCCGCAGCCAAGCAGCACTCCACAACATCCAACTTAGCTGATCTTTGTTATCCCCCTCAAAGTTGGGCAGGGGGTTTTTTGCTTTCTTTGAAGTATACTTTACGCATGTAGGAGCTTGCCTATTTACCGTGTGTAAACCACCAGAGGCGTAGGGTGGATCAGTAATTATAGCGCCAAACGTGTTATCCTCAAAGCGGCGCAACACCTCCAAAGCATCACCTTGAATAACGCTGCAGTTTGGAGTCACACAAAAACCTCCGTCACCTTTAAAATAACAATAATAAGTCTAAGTGATTGGGTTTTCAAGTTGGAGGGCTCCTCTCGGTTGGTTTGGTTGTGAATATGTTGTATTCTTCGTTAGTTGCTAGAAAATCAATGGGCAGGTGTATGTCGCCTGCAACGATTAAGCCTTGGCCTTGGTTTAGTTCCAAAAGGGTTTCCATTTCTGCGGTTGATAAGCCAATTGTTTGGCCTGCCATGCGTATGGCTGACTCATCTTGTCTTAGCATGACTTTGGTAGCACAGTTTTCAATAACGGCTTTGCCTGCAGGGTTTTCAAGCACATCTGCAAGCCGTTGAGAATTTAAGAGCAGGGTTACGTTTCGTTTTCTTCCTCTACGTGAGACACCCTCAAGAAAACTGGCTGAAGCAGGCAATGCAGTGTAGAGCCAGAGCTCATCAATAATCACCAGTTTGGGTATGTGTAGGGGTAAGAATTTAGTGTTGTCAAGCATTTGCCAAATCTTGCTAAAAACCAAAACATTTGCCGCCTGAAAAGTTAAACTTCGCCTCTGCGTCATAGCCAACTGCCGATGCAAAGCACTAAGGTTAAAGACCATACGATGCGAGAAATTTTGTGTTTGCCCCATGGTTAGGAAGCTGTCGGTGCCTGTGACAAAGGGTGATAAGCGATCTTTTAGAGCGGGTGAACTGTTTTGATACACTTCCAGCAGATCGCGGCTTGCCCCCACTATGCTTCGAAGCTCCTGATAACTCCGATTATCCTCAACACCCACCAAATCAGCAAGAATGCCCGCAGCAGTATCTTTATTGTCGCTAAAAATTTGAATTGGATCAAGTCCTAACTGTTTCTGTGTTGTTATGTCCAGTACGTCTGCGCCAGAAAGCCTACCCACTTCGCCATACTCGTTTTCAGGGTCAACGATGTAGTAGGCGAGATTGGGATGTTTTTGCAATAGGCGTGTTAGGAGGATTTTTGAGGTGAAGCTTTTGCCTGCGCCGCTTTTTCCCATGATGATTATGTTTTGGTTCATGCGTAGGTGTGGGTCAAATACTATGGGTGCGCCTGTGAGTTGATTTATACCCAAAAAAACTCCACCCGGTGACTCGATTAGGTCGGCTGAAACAAACGGAAAAAAG
>NZ_WRFL01000118.1:0-3201 GCF_009778815.1 Candidatus Bathycorpusculum sp. | reverse complement strand
TGTATAGGTGGTAGTAGAGAAATATCAGAAGCAGTCTGTCGGTTAGGTTGAGTTTGAAGGGCTGGCCGGCTCCTATGGCTCGTTTGCGGTTCTCTTGGGTTAGGCGTTTTTGTTCGTAGGTTTCATATTTTTGGGTTATTTGTTGGTTTAGGGTGTTGAATTCTTCGAGTGTGAGGCCTGTGAAGTTCTTGAAATGTTCGGGATGTTTAGATAATATGGCGTAATTTAGTACACAAATACCTTAAAATCCAAATAAAGCGCCTGTACGCTAATAAAACCTCCGATTCACCGCTAAAACACTAATAAAGACTAACGTCTAATAAATAATTAATTGGTGGGGCTTCCCGGATTTGGTAAGCCACTGCTACTTTTAAACCAATTTTTGAGCTATAATCAACTGTTTTAACCGCTCCCGCAACATAGCTAATTGTTGATCCTCAGCATTCTGCACAGTTATCGCACCATCAGTTAGCATTTCCTTTGAAAGCCATTTGCTAGGGTCGCCGCCTAACGCCCGTATCAACTGTTTTACTTGATCGACATCTGTCATCTGTGTTTTTGTTCTAATGCTCAATCCTGCGGCACTGTAGGCACTGCGCAATCGCTCCAAACCTATGCTCTGAATACTATGATAAGTATCAAGAACATGTCCCATGAAGTAATCCACGTAATCGGATTGACAACCTAAAGCAATCATCTGTGTCTTGAAGTACTTTCGTAAACTGTGCGTCCGTAGATCATAGTGGCCCTGCTTATGTTTAGTTAAGCCTGCTTTCACATAGAGTTGATGCACTAACTGCGTGATCTGCTTAGAACCTATAGGACTGACTGGTTGACTGGTTGTTGCACGTATCAAAGGCGATTCGTCAGTTAGGGTTTCAGGGGGAATACGCTTAGTTCCGGTTTGTCTTTGGTTGAGATATAGTTTTAGGTATTGTGTCGCTTCAGCACCAAGAAAAGTGTCGTAGTCGCCATATTTGCCCTTAGTGATGGTTTCTTCCACATGTATATGTATGGGTATGATATTGTTTTCTAAGTCGTCTTTGACATGGCGGTATTTGAGTTTTGAAAGCGTGCCTTCACGAAAGCCGCCTAAAGCAAGCATTGTAACTATGGTTTTTTCTCGCAGATTCCCCACATCTAAGAGCTTGGTTAATTCTTCGGGTGTGGGTGCGCGGTCTTTGTAGATTGTTTTTCGTCGGATGCGCCCGTTGAACTCTATTTTTATGTCGTTGGTTTTGTAGAAGATTTTGCAGGCTTTAAGATGGTTGTTGATGGTGCTATTGGTTAGGCCGCGGTCTTGTAGAGCCGCTACATAATCATCCACGAATTTGTTATGATTCACCAATCGTTGGGGGTCAACTGTGTTAGTCTCAGTTTTTAGATCAGCGATTATTTGGTCGGGACTGCTTCCGAGCCATGTGGTGTATTGGTGGATATGTTGGATGTAGGTGTAGCATGATTGGGGACTGCCTGAGCAGTTGCGCAAGAAATGTCTTGCCATCAGTAGCACGCTTTTGTTGTTAAAGGTGTATTGTAACAGTACGGGTCTTTCGCAAAGTAGGGCTTCGAAGACGTATTCTATTAGTTTTAGTTCTTTGACTGCTAGCACTTTTTCTAGCTCTATGGTCACTGGATGCTTTAGCGGGTAATTTCTAAGGCCCATTTTAATGGTTATTTGGTTGTCTTGGATGATCAGGGGTAGTGAGAGTGTTTCTAGGTCTTTGAGGGTGAGGTGGTGGTTGCGGGTTAACGGCTGGGGTTTGTTTTGGTTCATGTTGTCGTCTCCTGTTTGTTGGAGACACCAAATTTTTCACTGGTTTTAGCGCGTATTTGGTTGGTACTAAAGTTGCATCTGTCAGTTTTAAACTTGTATACTTGTTCGCAGAGTTTCTTTAGTACTAAAATGGCTGATTTGAGCAGCACCAACCCTGATGCCTTTGCATCTCCACCTCTCAGTGTTGGTGGGGCAGTGTCGCGATCATAACAAATCGTCACACATACCTCGGTTTCAGAGATCAACCAGCCCACGGTTTCGCGTATTTGAGGCCCCATATCTTCGGCTACGGCTCGATGAAACACCACATGATCAACATATTGGACATAAACCAGCCCTGTAAACTCATCTAAGTCTTCAGAGGACAAACTGCTTGAACAAGATGCGGGATAGATGCCCGTTTCTAAGGTCGCGGTGATTGTTGAGGTTTTGCTCAATTTGCCCCCACCTCGTCGCGCCGCCGCAAAAGGATACGCTCAGCTTTATGTTCTTCTCTAAACAGGGTAAAACATGTTTGGTAAACCCGTCGGGTTTGATTTGTTGGTTTTGTTGTTATGATGTATTCAACGGCAAATACGCCACATGCACAAGGTTCAGCCGGAGCAATAAGCTCATAGAACATACCCGCAGTTGCGTCTTTTGGGGTTGAACAGTTTTTGTTGTTTGCTTTGTTTTTTAGGGGTAGCAGGGTTTGTTGGTGGTGGGGTTGAGCTTTTGCGTTGTCTACCGATCCTACCGATCTACCGTTTTCCAGAGGGTCTACCGATATATTTAACAGTTTTTGACTTGCAGAATTGACGGTATTTTCAGAAACAAAGCACAAATCATCGACTTCATTTTTCAGGTTTGCCCCCACCGCCTCCTCCACAATCAGTAGACCGGTAGAAACAGTAGAACTCTTGGTTTGTGTGGTTAGGCCGTATTTTTTAGCGGCCCTAGCAAGTTTTGCCTTATCAAACAAATACCCAACCACATACTCACCCTCAATGGTAGCTCGACTGCTCTTAGCATTAAGCACTGCACCAATTCTGCTACCCACGTGTCTTTTTGTGAGAACTCCAAATTCAGGTGTTTCCATCTTTTGCTTCTTATCATCCACTACTCCATCTAATTCTACTTCTAGATGCTTCCAAATAGCCCCAAACGCAACAGGTCGCTCAGGCTCATGCAAAGCAAAAACGTCTCGAACAATATAGCTCTCCAGCGTTTTATTCTTCTCCTCTAAACGATCCCGCCTATTCTGCTCCAAATACTCCCGCAAACGGTGCTCCACAGCTAACCCAGTCGTCACCTGCAACAGATGTCTTGTCCCAAAATAATTTCCCACCCGAGTTATCTTACGACACACTACCTCACCACCCAAACTCTGCAAAACACCTTTCCAAAAATACCGCACCCACCCAACTAAAAACATGGTCAAAATC
>NZ_WRFL01000117.1:0-3227 GCF_009778815.1 Candidatus Bathycorpusculum sp. | reverse complement strand
GTGTTTGTGTTTGCTGATTTTGGCTGCTGGAAAGCGGAATGAACAGGAAACTTTCACGTTCCGTTTGGGGCGAGGGGGTTGGAAAAGTGCTGACGACAGTAACTCGCTGGCCTCCCACGCCACCGTACGTGCGGTTCTCGAGAAAGGGGTCCAGAGACCTGTCCTGACAGGATAAGGCGCTGGGTGCCCTATTCTACCAAAATTTGTTAAGGCTAATTGTTTGAGATAGCATAGCTATTTAACTGATAAAAAATGGAAAATAATCGCACCGAAAACGTTATCAACATTATAGCGATAACTCACTTGGAGCTATCCTATGTTTAGACAACAAGATAATCCTGTTTTGTCGTCGTTACCCGAAATTCAAAGAAACGACAAAAAACGTCACCGATCCCTCTACGCCATCTTTGCAGTGCTTGGGGTATTTATTGTGATAACCGCGGCAGTGCTTTTGATTTCACAAAATGAGAGTTCACAAAGTGATAGTTCGACTCGAGAGTTACGTCTAAACTATGCTGTCGGCGAGCGCATGGTTTATGAACATACAAACATAGCAACAAACCAAATGCCCAACACAGAACTTCCTTTGCCCGATACTACCAATAGTGTAAACTCCGATTCAACCTTAATTATAGAAGTTCTAAGTGAAAATAGCAATAGCTACACAGTGAAACAAACCCGCGCTATGACCCCTGGTTTTGGCGTGGCTATACCGCCAATTACGCTATCTATTGACAAAGCAAGCTATTACAAAAACTTTGTAGACCCACAGGGACAATTTCTTTTCTTCAACGCTGACAGTAATCCAACCCTTTTGGCATACTTAGCCAAAGATAAAATTACAATCGGTGATGTCTGGATCATCCCTGTAAACACAGGCAATGCAAGCTTAGGGCTGACAGGGGAAGTCACACTAACATTTGCAGACACACAAGAAATACCTGTCCCAGCAGGCATCTTCCAAACCATGCGCATCGAAATAACCAGTAAAGATCTTCTCTATCACTCAGACGGCACCATCCTGAGCGGTATTGATGGCATGAATTTGCAGATAAATGGCACCTCATATGTAGAACTGGGAACCTTCCGCGCAATCAAAGCTGACCTAATACAAATACTCACAAACGCACAGGGAATTGTAATATCAACATGGTATTCAGAGAAAACGTTGGTCGAATATACAAAACCCTAATTTTTATTGACAATTTTTCTCATCAAAAACCTGAAATTAAGTCTTCTTGATATAACAGGCTTAGTTCTGAAATCGGAACTTGGAAAAGACCCTTAAGAACAAAACAAGAAAAAATCATCTAACCTTAACTGATAAAGGTTTAAGCATGCCGAGCTTAAAAAATTATTGAAGACAGGTTCTTAGTCTCAATAAGCATTTTCCACAATATAAACCCGATCTACTGTGTATATGATCTGCAAATAATTATTGCCATTATGCAATTCTATTTTTAAAGATTGACTGTTTAGTTTTTATAGAAAACAGTGCGTCAAACAAACAACAGAAAAAAGATGTGTGTTTATTGTTGCGGAAAAATTACATGCGCTGTTACAACAATACCACTACAACACCCGTAAATTTTGATGAAAGCTAAATATATATATAAGAGTTTTGATGCAACCTACTACACATAGACACAAAACATGTGTGGAAAAATACAAAAAATGCGGATGATTCGTCTGCAACCTAGCGGCTACAACAGTCCCATCCAAAAATTAAAATCAGAAAATCATATCCTGATGTTGCACATTATAAGTGGGTTTAACGGTAATGCGACAGATGCCACATTTATGTATTTTTGAACATTCAAAGTCATTATAAAGACTGCCGTCAGTTGCCTTTATTGTGGATGTACGTGGATACCCAAAACCTTGTGCATCTTTTACCTCCAAGTATTTACTAAGTATTGCACGATATACAGTGTATGCATTGCCTGATCTAACGTATATACGGCCGCCTTCAAAATCCCAATAAGAACACGTGTTGTCGATAGGGGTTTCATCTGATATTAGAAAACCTAAAGCACCATGTTCATAGTTCTGTTTTTCATATTCGTTGAAAGCAACACCATATATCGCATGTGTGCCAATATATCGTGACCAGTATATTGTACCCTTTTCAAAATGATTATATCTTCCCACAGTTCCATATATGGACTTCACAGTTGACCTCTCATCAGTCTTTGGAAAACCTAATACACCACTTTCTTCATTCAGACTTTTATATTTCTTATAAATTTCATGATAAACTACAAATGTATAGAAAGATCCCTGACCTACAAGATTAATAACCCGGTATCTATGGTAAACCGTGCCACTTGTACATTCCTGTTTACATGTGCACGTTGTGTTTGGTGACCCAGTTTTTTTAACGTCACCAATGCACGCATTAAGAATAGTTTTGAACTCGTTATATTTATTGTCGATTTGTGTTTTGCATGTCACGGGACATGTTGGGGGGGGGAAGGACATTTTTTACATACCTCAAGATTTATTGATGTGTATGTCATAAATTACGCTATTCGCCAATTTATGGTTTGTGTTTTCATGAGTTTCTGGATAAAATCTATTTTGAGTTGATTCTAAAAGTGGAACTCACCTGTTTGCGTCTGCTTTCCATCTCAAATCGAGTTTTGAAGTATCTTTAACTTATAGTAGAGGGGTGGATGTTACGAAAGTATTCCCAGATAGGTTTTCTTTTTTTAGAACTAACATATCAAGTCCACCTAAATGGTGTATAACTCGTTTCAGCAAAGAAGGCGTCCGCATGGAAAACAACACTAATAAATTATTAATTGTTGGCTCTATAGTTGCTATTATCGGTGTTAGTTTTACGGTAGTTATCTTTCTGACTGGATATGCTGCTCTGCCTGAATTTTTTCCAGACAGCAGTAACTCCCAAGCAGATCCGCCAGCCACCACAATTACGATACCAACCCAACCTCCGTAAACTTCCCCAATTGAATTGCCTATTGGAAAGAAAGTTTCAGGTTCAATAACAAATACAACTACTTCAAATATGTACAAGTTTGTATTGCCGCAAAACGACACCATAGCACTATCTGTAGATGATGATTACTTTTTCCGTGATCTGTCATATTGCTTTGACCGCATTATAAATAAGTGTTGATTGTATATGTTAACACGTGCTTAGTTATGAATAAAAAGTACAGTGTTAACTTGACCAAAGATGAGCGTTGGATAATTTTTGAGACAAT
>NZ_WRFL01000116.1:0-3257 GCF_009778815.1 Candidatus Bathycorpusculum sp. | reverse complement strand
GAAAACCACAGACGTATTTGGATACTCCTTCAACGCAATCAAACTCCGCAAACTACGCGCCGCACTAACCACTTTAGGTGTAATCGTAGGCATAGCAGCCATCGTAGCACTGCTCTCAATAACACAAGGTTTGCAGGTAACCTTAACTGATCAGCTCAATCAAGGTTTATCAGCCAATACCCTAATTGTGAGAGCTAACAGCGGAGACGACGAAGGCATAGGCGGATTTGGTCAAGGTAGCAGCGGCACGGGCTTTAGTCTCTACACCAATTATACCAAAGAAATAAACGCGCTCTCACCCGATATAGATATGACTATAGCGATTATGAGTCGTAGTGGACGGGTCCAATCGGGTGATTTTGTTCGCTCAGTTATGCTCTATGGGGTAGATTTTAATGATTATGCCAAGGTTTACTCAACCTTTACAGCAGAAACCGGATACATACCCACCGACCCAATAGACATCCAAATTGTAGTAGGCAGCAACGTCATCAAATCACCCAAAAATGATACAGTATTCTTTGGTGTAGGCGATTTAGTCAATGTCTCATGGGTTAACGCCACTGTATTGCCACCAGTTAATGAAAAATACACCGCCGTCGTTGCGGGAGTATTGGAAAAAGTCGGCGGCATTAGTCTAAGTGGACCCTCAGATACAGGCGTCTATATCCCCATCGAAAAAGCTGAAGAATTCTTTGGAACCGAGCAATGTGACACAATAATTGTCATCCTAAAGGAAAGCGACAACGCCACCATAACTAATGTCTCTAACGCAATAACTGCTCATTTCAACAACCAAGTCAGCGTCACTGCAGCAACCACAATTCTAGATTTGATCTCTTCAGTGTTTAGTACAATCCAACTATTCCTAGGCGGCATCGCAGCGATTTCACTACTAGTTGCAGGCATAGGCATAATGAACATCATGATAGTATCATTGATTGAACGCACTCGAGAAATTGGTATCCTCAAAGCACTAGGCATGAAAAGCAGAAGTGTACTGGCAATATTTCTCGGTGAATCAGTCATCATCGGCTTAATCGGTGCTTTAGCCGGCATTGGATTGGGCTGGGGCTTAGCAGTTGTCGTCGCAGAAGTACTTGGCTCAGGAGCATTCAGTGTCGGAGTCGGCGGCGGAAGCGGTGCATTTGCCATAACACCACTATTAACCCCCACTGTTTTCGTGGGAGCACTGGTTTTTGGCATAGGCGTCAGCGTCATCTTTGCACTCTACCCCGCATGGCGGGCATCAAAACTAAAACCAGTAGACGCACTCAGATACGAATAAACAACCTTTTTTATTTTTATTTTTTATCCAAATTTTTATCAACAACTGCTTTCTAAATTCAAATTAAAAAATAGAACAAAAAATATAGTGCATTTCTTTGTTTGTTTGTGATCCGTAGAAGTTTTAAAGAGGAAGCAACATTAAACAACAGGTGTTCTGCTTGAAGCGGCTCTATCCTGATCAGCCTGCAGTGGGAATTGGAATTGTCATCGTAGAGGATCAACGAATCGTACTTATTAAACGCGATAATGAACCGGCTAGGGGTAAATGGACCGTCCCCGGTGGGTTAGTGGAACTTGGCGAATCCAACGAGGAAGCAGTCATCCGCGAAGCCAAAGAAGAAACCTGTTTAGATGTGGAAAAGCCCCTACTTGTAGATGTGATAAGTCAAGTGGATTGGGATACAGAGGGCAAAATCAGATATCACTATGTCATAGTTGACTACCTTGTGCAGGTTAGATGTGGTAATATCGCCGCGGCAAGCGATGCCGCAGAACTCCGATGGGTACCCTTAGAGGAAGTAGAATCATATGAGTTAACACCTTCTTTTCGCCGCTTCTTTGATAAGAATAAAGAAAAACTGGTAAAGGCCAACTCTTTTGTCAAAGCCGTTTCTTAGGTTAAATACCGGGGGTGGGATTCGCACTAAACCCCCCATGGCGACATCGCCATTAACAAATTTTTTCGCTTAACCCCTTTTTCTCTTTTTTTGTTGTGTCATAAGTTGAGTAGAGTGATATGTCTCTCCTGAACCAAAAATTTATGATTGAACTAACGAATTTTGACATAATATATAACTTAACATCAAAAACTAACAAAAGCCATCAACTATTAATTATTAAAATACTTCATGATACCACCCAAATTTGTTAGAGATAAAAACGTTCAATTGGTTGAATCTATCTTGATGACGAGGCTTATTCAAGTTTAGTCTATGAGTAAAATGGTAAATGAATCTGCTGTTTTGGTCGAGAGAAATGTAACCTCTATTTCTGCGTTAGCGGTGGTTTTTTTCATGTTGATGCCTACGGCTTCCTCTGACCAGCGTGCCAGTTCTGGGTGTCGGCAAATTCCTGTTTTGGTGTTGCATTTCTCGCATAGTTGGCAGTGCCCTGAAACAAAAGATACTGCTAGGCTGTAGCCTTGTTTCATGGCGGCTTTCTCTAAATCCACCATTATTTGGAGTATTTTATGTTTGTCGTTTTTCCAGTCTTGCCAGAATTTTGCGGTTTTCTCTTTGATGGTTTGGGGTATGGTGGGGTCAGTTTGGTAGGTTAGGAGGTGTTTGTAGATTTCTGGGTCTGCGTGGATGTTGGTGGTGAATTTTATGAGTAGGGCGTAGCTGTATTCTGAGACGATTTTGCGGAATTGTTCTGCTGTGGGTGTGTAGGGTGGGCAGGCGAGGGTTTTTCCGTAGTGGTTGCAGCCGATTTTGCATTTGAGGACTACGCGGTCTTCAACGACAATTTTGTTGGTGGATATGATTTTTGCGTCTGATGCACCTTTTTCGAGGGCTAATTTGATGAGAAAACTGTATTCTTCGGCGTTATTTTTAGACATGTGTTTCCCGGTCTCTGACTAGGACTGTTTGTGTGTGATGTTTAAGGTTTATTCTCTTAGTGGTTTTGTTGGTGTGTTTATTTTTCTGTTTTCCAAATGTCTGTTAATTTTTTCAACCAACTTTTTCCATATTTTGTTATCAATTTTGCCGACAGTGTCGTCAAAATGTTTTTGCCTTATTTAGCACGTTTGGGAGTATGTGATTGATGACTCGGAGATATTTATTGTTATGGATGTGTTGGGTGTGGGACAAACTCCCTGTGTAACTACCGAGTAGGTGGGATTCGAACCTCACCGTTCATGGCGATATCGCCATAAGCACTCGCTCTTTCTCGCTAATTTTCCCTCTTTCTCTTTTTTAAGTTTAGTGATATCTGGTTCCCATCGAAATGTGAACAACACACTTTAT
>NZ_WRFL01000115.1:0-3343 GCF_009778815.1 Candidatus Bathycorpusculum sp. | reverse complement strand
TCTAACTTTAAACATGCAACACCCAAATCCACGCCCTCACTAAACCAACCCGCCATAACAACATTCTCAACAGTAATCGTAAAATCAAACACGACAATCACACCAATAAAAAATGTGAACCTTTAAAAAAGAAACAAAATGCCTCACCACCCATAATCCTAACCTAACAGATACTTGCAGTTTTACATTATTTTGTGCTATCAGCTTCAGTAAACTCATGTTAACCGATTATTAGGTTTTGTTATTTTTTTGGAAATAATCTGGCAAACTGTGTCAGGATGATTAGTTGAAAAAACAAATGGTCTTTCACCTGCTTTGGTAATTCTCACAGCACTACCCAAAGATGTTGAATACGCCAAAGATCCAGCAGTACCATACCTTATTCCCATGCCAGCATATTTTTTGAAACTTGTCGTTGTTTGTTCACATGACTCAATATCACATAAAAAGAAACGTTGACTAAAAAATCTAAAGGCTACAACAAGTCCTTCTGAAGTAATTACTATCTTAAGACCACCAAAAATAGCATATATGATGGAAATAGTAAACAAGCCAGAGAATGCCATAACAATCCCAAATAACAAAGAAACACTATACCAACCAACTAACCCAACCACACCAAATACAGATGCTAAAACAATGAGAGTGGTTTTCATTAAAATGCCCAATCCTACTTTTTCATAATATTCAGTCGTCTGGTCTTTCATACTCTTTTTGGTATTCATGTTTTTAGCTCCGGTATAAGTTTTGAGAAGATCTGATGCGCTAATTTGGAGGGGTGAATTTTATCAGTGTCCTCAAGGTCTATGTCTCTTTCTTTGGCGATGTCTATTAGGTATTGTCGTGTTTGGTTTAGAAATGTTGTGTCGGTGACTTCTTCGGGGTTGTCGTGCCAGTACCAGACTTTTATGCCGTGGTTGGTGTTGTATGTGAGTATGGCTTTGCGTTTTAGTGCTGGGTGGTAGGCTAAAAGTATGCCGTTTTTTGGGTAGAGTTTGGTGATTTGAAGGTCGTTTGCTTGTGCTACGTCTAGTAGTGTGGTTGATAGTTTGGCTTCGGCGGATAGTTTGGTTTGGTTAACGAATTGTCTTGTGGTGTTTAGTTTGTTGGCGATTGTAACGGCGGATAAGCCTTTGTTTAGTAGAGACCACACAATTTTTTGTTTCTGAGTTAGTGGTGAGGCTAGGGTGTAAGTTGTCAAATTAACACGTCAAGTAAATAGTATGATATTTACATTTATTTAAATATTGGCTTTGAGTTGATCAACAGATTTCGTTCAGCATGTTCCAATTTCTGACCTTTTTTATAAATGGGCAGATCATTATTTTTGACAAGTTTTATTTCCGCAACGTTAAACAATCCTGCTCTTTATAAGTTGCATTGAAACGATATTGGCATCAGTTGTGATTTTTGAATTCAAGAGAAGAATGATTGCGTGATTTTGCGAGGTATTTTCGTCAATTAGTTTTTTTGGGTTTCTGTGTCTGTTCTTGGCTTGCGCCACAGTGCTGTCAGGTTAGCGATTGAAGGAAATAATTAAATATGTGTAAATACGTAATTATTTACAGAAGTTGTCGTGTATGTATGTCCCGCACAGCAACCATAAATAAAAACAAAAAATCTAGGTGCTCTTCAGATAAGAGACATCAATAAAACAATCATCAAAAATTCAATCAACACATGGATGAGTGACAAGATGAAGTATTCAAAAATACTTACAAACTACATTAGAGGCTGGTTCCCTGAAGAATCAAATACCTTGTCAAGAGAATCAAAAATAGAGCAAAAAACAATAAGCCAAAAAATCACAAATATTTCTGCAAAAATAATCGGTGGATTGGCCTTAGGCACTGGGATACTGTCTTTTGTTCTGCTAACAGTTCCATATTATTTGTTCCCTGACTCATATGTACCAAAAGGTAATCCCGGCTTAGGGTACACTACACCAAACAGTGCCGCAAGCTGGGTAGTTCTATCAGTAGCTATTGGTCTTCTTTTTCTTTCAATGATCCTTCTTGTACCCTTCAGCATAAAAAGGAACAGTAAAAGCTCCCAATGGGGTAACGCTGACATATATACGTCAAAACACACGAATAACTTGGACATAAATATTTTAACACTGAAAGAGCGCATACACAAAAAGTGATAATGTATTTGCAAGTATGCAAAATCTAACTAAAAAACAATGACTTGCATGCTCTTCACAAGGTCTCACTTGATATAAAAGAAGGCAAAGTATTCGGCTATATTGGTTCAAACTGCGCAGGGAAAACAACTGCTCTGAAAATTCTCGTGGGACTAATCAGCTAATCCTGTCAACCATGCTGAGCTGGCTCTTAGAAATCGCCTCAACAAACCGCTCATACACAATCTCAGCATAGCTGATGCTTGCAGTTTTACGTTATTTTGTATTAATTGCTTCAGTCAGTTCATGTTGATATGTTTGAACTTTGAATTTTTAATGTGGCTGTTAGGTTTAATTTTATAAGTCTCTTAAACTATAGTGTTTTCATTATATTCGAGTGTGTGCACGAAAATTGATTACACCATATAGTCGTACGTTGTCAGAACGAGAAGTCAAAGTATTAACCAGCCTAAGTTATGCAGGCAAAACAATCTTTACAACAAACGACCTAAAAGAATTCACCAATAACCCAAAGAATTTACTTGACTGGCTAGTACGTAAAAATTGGATCCAAAAAATAAAAAAAGGCACCTACCTAATAGCGCCCCTAAACGCAGGCACAAACGGCACAGACAACTATACAATGCACAGCTTTATTTTAGCATCCGTTCTTGTTGAACCCTACTACATAGCCTACGCAAGCGCCCTAAACCACCACGGCCTAACAGACCAAACCCCCAACGCAATCTATGTGGCAACAACCAAACCCCGCAACTCCAAAACCATACTCAACACTAAAATCCGATTCGTCACCATCCCCCCACACAAAATATTTGCAACCGAACAAATCACAATTGAAAACAGAAAAATCACCATCTCCTCCAAAGAAAAAACCCTAATTGACTGCTTAGACCACCCTGAACATTGCGGCGGTATAGAAGAAGTAGCCAAAGCCCTATACTTTGCCAAAAACGACATAGACCAAACCAAACTGGTAAACTTTGCTCAAAAAATCAGAAATAAAACCGTCCTAAAACGACTAGGCTACCTATCAGAAAAATTAGCCCTGGAAAAAGCATTTGAGGCACTTTCAACTCTGCCCCTTTCTTCAGGTTATTCCTTGCTTGATTGTTCCCTCAAAAAAAGAGGCCGCATAGTAGAAAAGTGGAAACTAGTTATAAATGTGCACATTGATCCTTCCAAGTGGACAACATGATA
>NZ_WRFL01000114.1:0-3549 GCF_009778815.1 Candidatus Bathycorpusculum sp. | reverse complement strand
GTTTACGCCGTTGTCTTGGTCGCTCTTTATTACGTCGTGGAGTTTGATCCAGTTGAATCGTCCGCGTAGTTTGTTGTAGCTAACACAGTAGGCTTTGGCTTGCAAATCATCGGCTTCGAGAATTATTACAGAGATTTTTGTCCAGCCGAGTTCTTTTGCGATAGTCCAGCGGTGTTCTCCATCGACTAATTCGTAGCCTCCATCAGCCATCAATCGAACTACAATGGGCAGGGTTTTTTCTGGTCCGGTTTGGTGCATACATTGTTTTAGGGCTTCTTGGTCTTGTGGGTCCATAAAGTTGGCGTTCCAAGGGTTAGCTCGGATTTGGTCAAGTCTAAGGTTCAAAAGAATCGAACTCCTTGTCAAGGTACTCTCCAAGTTTTAGGGCGGCGCACTCTTTGGGCAGGGGCGGGGCGACGCGTTTTAGAGTTGTAGTTAATGCGGATAGTTTGCCGGTTCCGTTTTTTGTTAAGTTGGCAAATTTTTGCAGGTGCAAGCGGTTGGCGAGGAGTTTGTCTGCAGCAAGTATGGCTGCGGCTGCAACTATTTTTGGTCTACAACAGACTACGATGCCATGGTTTTTGTGGATCATTTGGAGGGCGTATCTGTTTAGGATGCTGGCGTAGGCGTTGTTTATGATGTGTTTGTTTACAAGCAGGTTTACAGTTTTGTTTATGTGGGCAGTGATGAGGTTTGTGTCGGGGATGCGGTTTTGAGTTTTTATGAAACGGTTAGCGCGGTTTTGGATTTTCATTAAATTTACGTTGCCTATTAAGGGTGTTATTTGTTGGGTGTATTCGTCGTAGCTTAGGGGGTGGTTTTGTTGTTTTAGGGCGTCCCATATGGCTAGGGCGGTTAGTTGGGTGGCGGTGAGGCGAATCTTTTTGGGGTTTTGACGTCTCATGGAACGGCGTAATTTGACTACATAGTTGAGGGCCATTTGTGTGGTGTTGTTTGGTAGTGTTAGTGTTTGTACTATCCATTTGGTTTCTTTGGCTATGGTTCTTTCTAGGTATTGGTATGAGTCAATTTCTGTGCCTACTGCGATGCTTGTGAATATTATGGGATTAGTTTGTGGGTGTTTGGGTATTCGGTCGGCGGGGGGTGTGAATGCTATTGTTTGTTGGATTACTAGGCCACAGTTTCTGCATACTAACTCTCCAGTTATTTCATCATGTAGATGGTTTGTTGTGTTGCATTCAGGGCAGGGTCTTGTTTCACACAAGGGGGTGCACCTCCAGTAGAGTTGGGGTTTTGTTTTGCTTGGAGTTTTTTTGATGGAGGGTTGTTTGATAGTTTTTTGTTAAATTTTTTTTGTTTCTTTTTTTAGGCATATTTTTTACCTTCGGGCTTGCAGGCGTTGCTGTTTGCCTTATAAGCCCGTAAAGCGTACGCTTTTAAAGCCGAAAAAAATTATTTCACTTTCGGAAACAGACCCTTTACCGTATTGATGTTTCAACATTGACATTATGACAGGGGAGTTGCTGTTAACGTGACTTTAGGGTTAAGCTAAAAGGGTTGCTTGTTTACATGCCTGCGTGTATGACGCTGTGAGGAATAACTTGCTAAATCGTCTTAAGCCACGCAATATACAAATTTTCTTGTTAAGCAGTCAAATTATTTATCCACAATTCCCGATACATCATGTTTGTGGGGTTTATCTTTAAGTGCTCCTTTAGAGGCACTTTAAATGGTTAGGCGTTTCTGTTTGTGGTGACTAGTTTGACTGAATATGTTACAGTTGATAAACAGTTGTTAAAAGATATTTTAGAGGAGGTTGGCAAGTTGAGAAAACTTGCCGACACGCTCCTCCCTGATATGACTATTGATGTTGTTGAAGAAGAGGGGGAGGCTTGCTCTGCTGAGTTTGTATTAGAACAGAAAGCACATCTTCAAGCTTAGCTATTCTATCTTTAAATTCTCCTGCTTCTTTTTCACGCGCTTTTTCTGTTTCTCTTTCTTTTTGTTTTTGGTTTGCTTCTAATTTTAGAGCTGTCTCTTTATCTAGTACCATACCACAGGCGGTGCATCTCATTTTACCTATAGAGTTTTTGTTACCGCATCTTGGGCAATCAGTTAGAGTTATTACCCCTGTGTCTTTAGTGGCTGTTTTTAGTCCGTGGAGTTCTAGTATTGCGCTTTCTAAGTCTCTTGCAGAAAAATGCACATACCGACTAGTCATTTTACTACCATATGTCCAACCAGCAAACTGTTCGAGGCGGGCTTCGGTGAAGACTTTTGCCATGGCAGTTAGCGAAGTATGACGGTAAAGGTATGGCCATATGTCTTTTGTTATGCCTGCGTTTTTGGCTAAGCGTTTGATTATCATGCGAAAGTGTCGATAGCTTAGACGTTTTCCTAGATGATTGCGGTCTAAGGCACACCAAAGAGGTGCATCTATATCACGTCTATTGGGGTGATCGTCTAACCATTCTAGTATAGGTTTGCAGGAGGTGACTAAAGGTATGTGTTTTATGCCTGTTTTTCCGTTTGCGGTGATTAGACAGTATTCTTCTTTGAATAAAACACTACTTATGTGCATGGTTAAGAGTTCACCTGGCCTGAGGGCGGCTTCAAAGAGTACGTATACCATTGCTTTGTCTCGTTTATTGGTGGTGGCTTTTATGATGTTGGCAAAGTCTTCTTGGGTGAGAAGAGTTTCAGGGGTTACTCTGGGGGATGTTTCTTTTAGAGTTAGGCTTATCCAGCTTACTTCTTTGGGTAGAGAGGTGCCTTTGGTGCAGCTGCCTTTTTTGGCGTATTGGATTAGTTTGCGTAGAATTAGTTTTTTGTCGTGTTTGGTCCAGGCTTTTTGTTTGCTGTTGTTTATTTCGGCAACGATTGTTTCAACTTCGGGTTTGGTTATTGTTTTAATGTCAGTATTTATCATGCGTAGGAGTGGGGGCAGGTGGGTGGCGTATTTTGTTACGCGCGCAAGTGAGAGTCCTATGGCTCCTAGATGGTTTAGAAATTGTAGGGATGTTTCTCCGTTTGGGAGTTGTTTTATGTTACGTTTGTGGCGTGTGAGTCTTTGTGCGTAGTCGTGTATTGGTTCTTCATTGTGAGTGGTCATGTTCTTATTATTTTCTGGGACTTTAAAAATGGCTGGAGGAGAGGCTTCGGACTCATAGTGCTGGAGCCTTCGGCGGGATTTGGACCCGCGACCATTACCTTACCAAGGTAACGCCCCACCGGGCTAGGCTACGAAGGCAAATTTTCTCACTGCTCACAAACAACATACAATAATAAATAAAGAGCTTACGGTCCCGCAAGGGTTGCTATACATCAAAATACACCAAAAAAGCCCCAAGCGTTGCATGTTTGAGGGCAAATAAGTATTTAGGGATGCAGAGCAATGCATACACTAAATATGTGCAGGGGTCTCCAAGCCAGGTCAACGGAGTAGGGCTTAGGACCCTATCGCGCAGGCGTTCGTGGGTTCGAATCCCACCCCCTGCACTCTTTATAAAGAAACTGCAGTGGGTTTGTCCAAATGGCGATAGGGCCAAAACAATGACTTTTTAGTACTTCTTTTTACGGAATAATTTG
>NZ_WRFL01000113.1:0-3750 GCF_009778815.1 Candidatus Bathycorpusculum sp. | reverse complement strand
GAATAATCCTCCTCAGCGGCATACTGCAGGGCCGCCATCAAAAGCCAATCGGATTTGCCGCCTCCAGCCGCACCCCCATAGAGTACCTCGAGCCTCTTTTGCAAAAGCGCCACCGTCTGCGGAGAACGGCCATCACCCAAAATCTGAGGTTTATGCAAAATATAGGAATTCTCCAAAACCGTCTGGATAAACAGATCAGTTTTGGATTTAAGTCGTGAATTCTGTTTCTCGGATAAGTGCTTCGTATCGGGCCAATTCAACTCGGACACTACTGCTGCGGAGATTGACATCAACCTTTTCGGTAACAACAGACTTTAACTCAATTTTACTCTGCCGCATCTCCTTGAGCCCCTTTAATCTTGTGAGCTGACGAAACACCCCGGGTTTAGTTTCAGGATCCTCGCTCAACTCTAAACCAAGACGCAGCCACCACCGATTCACCCAATCATCAAAATCCACAGTTCGCATCCACTTCTCAATTTTTCTGCTAACCACTTCTCTTGGATGGCCGATTTTTTCTGCGATCTGCGTATAGGTGTATTTGTGTTCAAGATAGAATTTAATTTGCTCAATATCGCCTAGTTCGCGGGCGCTGAATTTGGTGATGTTTTGTGACGTTTTAGATTTGGCGGATTTGGGTTTGGGTGTTTTGTATTGGTCGGGATAAAAATCAGCCATTGAGAGCGGATCCATAACTATCACTTAGCTGGGTTTAAAGAATCAGACGGGCTGAGCTGCTTTGATGGCGGGGGCAAATATGGCGGTGAATAGTTGGAAGAGGGTTTGGCAGAAGTCTTGGCCTTTGGGGGTTAGCTGGCAGGTTTTGCGTTGTCTTTCGCCTATGAGTGTGGTGGTGTGGGTGAGGTATCCGTTTGTTTCGAGCTGCTTAAGAAAGGGGTAGACGGCGCTGGGGCTGATGTTTTTTTGGAGGTTGGTTCTGAATTGGGTTATGAGTTGGTAGCCGTATTGGGGGCCTTGGTGGAGTTGGGTGAGGATGTAGAGGCGGTTAAAGTCTGTTAGTAACTCTGATGGGTTGAGGCTGGGTTTATTTTTCATATGATTCGTTTGAATTAGAGAGCCGCATGAATAATAAAGAGTGCGATATATCCTAAAAAGACAAGGCTGGTTATTTGGGTTCTGGGTTAGAGTATGATTTTTATGACCTCGACTATGATGAGGCCGATTGCGGCGGTTATGGTGGTGTAGAGGGCTAGTTTGTCGCGGAAACTGAGACGGGTACTGCGGTCTTTTTCTTCTATGTGTTCGAGGCGGCTGTCTATGTTTGTGAGGGTGTTTAGGATGCTTGGGATGTGGTTGAGTTCGAATTTGTAGTGGGTGCTCTGCACTTCGTGGAGCTGGTTTTTTATTTGTTGGAGTTCGCGTTCGATGTAGGTTATGCTGGTTTGGTTTTTGATGATGTGTTCTTTGTTTTTTTGGGGTGTGGCGGACATGGTGTTTCCTGTAGGGTTGGGTTTTTGTCTGCCGGGGGACACAAGCTATCCAATTTGGACATATATCTTTTGTAGACGTAGAAAGCAGAAAAACAGAAAAAATCGGCCAAATAAGCTTAAATTGAGCTTTGTTTGGTGTTTGGAGTCTTTTTGAATATGTCTTTTATAGACGTAGAAAGCATGCAGAGGAAGCACCTTTTTGTATATCTTTTAAAAACATAATCAAAATGAGCTTAAATTAAACCCTATTCACCATTTGAAGCCTTTTTACATATATCTTTTATAGACGTAGAAAGCAAAGAGAGGAAAGAGAGCAGATATGGGAAAGGCCCCACTCCCCCTCTCTCCCCCCCGTGTCTGTGAATGTGTAGGTTATAAAATAGAATAATAAACAATAATACAATAATATAATAATATAATATAATATAATATAATTATAGTTTAATATTACACTGAGAATTGTATTTAGAGCAGTATATTTAACAGTGACTTTAAAAAAAGGTCAGGAGGGGAGGGGAACAACCGAAGCAGAAGAGGAGGCAGAGGGGCCACTGGTGTTTTCAATCTTTAAAATCAACACCTTAACCCGGCAGTACTGGCCGCGATCCAAACACTTACGCGCCTTGCGGCACCGCGCCAAACAGCGATCCCAAACCGGACAGGTCACAGCAAAGAGACCTCCGCAGCAAAAGCAAACTCTAGTGAGCCGCAGTTAGGACAGGCATCTTCAGTCTCACGGTAGGCTCTGCCGTTTTTGGCTGACCAATCCAGAGTTACCCGGGCAGGGATGTTGAAGAGATAGAGACAGCACCGACATTGATGCTTAAACGAGGTCATGGGGACGGGATCTCCTGAGCGGCTTGTTTTGTGAATTCTTTGATGCATAAACTTTTGCAGAAGTGGCAGCGCAGCAGGCGGATGGCGGGGTCGTTGTTGAGATTCACGTTGTGGTACTCACCTGTTTCGTCTAGATGGGTGAAGGTGTGGCCGCATATGTCGCATTTATAGACACGCAGGGTAGGAGGCTGCATTAGGTGGTCACCTGTGCCATTGTTGGTTTGTTTTCCACCTTGACCCCGCGCTCCTCGAGCAGATCCACAATCACGTGGAAGATGGCTAGGTCTTGGTTGAGGTCCTCAAAGGTTTTGGGGTGGGCGATTTTGTCTTTTTGGATCAGGTATTGGTTTTGCAGGGCGTTTAGGTCGAGGGGTTTGGCGAGGTTGTAGACGCGGTTTTGCAGTTCATTGTTGTATGGCATAGTTAGGCCTCCTCTTGGGTGGTGAGCCAGACTACAGGCAGGTTTTTGAAGACACTGCACTTGTTGACGACTGTGAGACCATATACAGCGGTGTTGGTTAGCGCGTGTTTTATGCGGATAACCTTAGCGTACTCAAAGGCTAGGGGGCCTTTGTAGATGTAGAGGGGGCTGTTGGGTGTTTTTTGGCGGTAGGTGACGGTGAATTCTTTGTCGGTGCGGCTAAAGACTATGGGGGATAGGGTTGTTGGTTTGGGGGTCATGGCTGAACAGCCTCTTTGGCGTGTATGATGTGGTTTTCAAAGTCTATGGATTGGATCTGAACTTTTGCGTTGTAGAGGGCGTAGCAGACATCAGTGGTTATGGCTAAGACTTGGGGGATGTGTTGGGTTATGTCCTGCTTGCAGAGCAGCACTTGGATGGTTTTGGCGGGTTTGTTGTTGAGGTATAGTTCGTAGGTGGTGGAGGGTTGGGTTGTCATTTTGTTACCACTCCAGACTCACTTGTGCGGCTCGTTTTTGGGGGGTGCATTGTGTGCCGTCGCAGGTTGTCCAGTCGTAGTGCCAGCGGCAAAAGACTCTGTCGGGATATGTGCGGCTGATGCGCAGGATGTTGGCGCACCGGCCAAAAACCTCCAACTCAAACTCAGATAAATTAGTCATTAGGCTTTAATTCCTTACTTCTATGATCTATCATTATAGAAAACCACCATATAAATCTTACCATAATACTATAGCTTAACAGTATGAGCTAAAATAGTAGATCTAAAACACAAAACATATAACATAAAAAAACAAATTATAATCAATGCCATCAATATGTGAAAAGTGCCCAACCTGCACATATAGAAAATACCCATTGGCAATGAACAGACTCTATATCAGAAACACCAATACATGGCAAGCTGTAGGCTGGTACTGTAAAAAGTGCAAAAAAGTCACCATTGACTTACCTAAACAAGATTTACAAACAGCCAACCAAACCGAAAATCCATAAAACTACATAAACACACATATCCTTACTCAATACCTAAGCTATTGGGAG
>NZ_WRFL01000112.1:0-3779 GCF_009778815.1 Candidatus Bathycorpusculum sp. | reverse complement strand
AGTGTCGAGTTCGAAAAAGTCGAGTTCCAAGCTTGATCTCTATGTTATCGCCCGGATAATTGAGGCGCTAAAAGAGAAAAAAAATCTCAACCGAACCGCCCTAGCTACAGTCACAGGGCTATCCTATGATCGTTTAGTTAGGTATCTTTCTTGGATGTCTGAGCAGGGTTTTGTCACATTAGATACCGAAGGAATTGTTCATCTAACCGATGAAGGTAAACACGCCTACGAGCAACTTGTTCAATGGATACTAAAACACATTGGACAACTAAAATTTGGACGGCTAGAACCAAGAACATAACAAATGTTATGCCATTTTTTGCGTACTCCTTCGGAGTGAGCGCGGCTTTTATTATATGCACCGATAGGAATGGCAGATGATTAATATGATATCAAAAAATATTGCTGTAGTAGACGCAGTAAACGTTAAAAAGACGTATATGCTGGGTAAAGTTCCTGTGGAAGCGCTCCGGGGCGTGAACTTTCGGGTGGAACAGGGCGATTTTGTTTCAATTTTAGGGCCGTCTGGAAGTGGCAAATCCACCATGTTAAACCTTATTGGTGCACTAGATAAACCTACCACGGGCACACTACTCATTGATGGGGTCGATATAGGCAAGCTCAATGATAAACAGCTCTCAGATCTGAGACGCCGAATCGGATTTGTATTCCAATTCTTCAATCTAATCCCCCGATTAACAGCACATGACAACGTCGAATTATCCATGTCCATAGCCGATATGAGTAAATCTGAACGCAAAAAACGCGCACTAGACCTTCTAGAGACGGTGGGACTTAAAGAACGCATCAACCATAAACCTGCAGAACTCAGCGGCGGACAACAACAACGCGTTGCCATAGCACGTGCCTTAGCCAACAACCCCAAATTTCTGCTCTTAGATGAACCCACAGGCAATGTGGATTCCAAAACAGCCAGCGAAATCCTAACTCTGATTCAGAACCTAAACAGAGAACATAATGTCAGCATTATCATGGTTACTCATGATGAAAAGTTGGCTCATCAAGCCAAGCGTACCGTAAAAATGTTTGACGGCGAAGTAAGCTCAGACGTGGTGAACTAGATGAAAACTATAGACGTATTTGGATACTCTTTTAACGCCATCAAACTTCGTAAACTACGTGCTGCCCTAACCACCTTAGGTGTAATCGTAGGCATAGCAGCTATCGTAGCGTTGCTCTCAATTACGCAGGGTCTACAGGCAACTATAACAAGTGAGCTTAATCAGGGTTTATCGGCCAACACCCTAATCGTAAGACCTGGTAGCGGAAGCGATTTGGGCGGATTTGGGCAAGGTGCCAGCGGTACGGGTTTTAGTCTTTACATGAACTATACCACGGAGATAAATGCTCTCTCGCCGGATATTGAGATGTCTGTGGCAGTTATGAGTCGTAGTGGATACATCCAAACTGAAGACCTCAAACAATCAGCCACTCTCTACGGTATAGATTTCAACCAGTATGCACAGGTTTACCCAACCTTCAAAGCAGAAACCGGATCCATACCCACCGATCCATCAGAAAAACAAGTGGTGGTAGGTACCCGTATTAACCAGCCCGGTCAGAACGGAACCATATTCTTTGGTACAGGTGACATAATTAACATTGCTTGGGTCAATGCCACTGTACTGCCTCCAATTGATGAAAGTTATCAGGCAGTTGTTGCGGGTGTGTTGGAAAAAGTTGGCGGGTTTGGCAGCGGAGGGCCCTCAGATACAGGGGTTTACATACCTATTGAGGTAGCTCAGAGTTTCTTTGGAACGGAACAGTGTGATATGATAGTTGTCACACTAAAAGATAGTGATAACGCCACCGTAACCAGCGTTTCTAAAGCGATAACCGATCACTTTAGCAACCAAGTCTCAGTCACCTCTCCGACTGCAATGATAGATATGCTCTCCTCAGTGTTTGATACTCTCCAGCTATTTCTAGTGGGCATTGCGGCGATTTCGTTGTTAGTGGCGGGTATTGGTATAATGAATATTATGATTGTGTCATTGATTGAGCGTACCCGTGAGATTGGTATTCTTAAAGCGTTGGGTATGAAGAGTCGAAGTGTGCTCTCGATATTTCTTGCAGAGTCCGCTATCATTGGGTTAATTGGTGCAGTAGCTGGTATTGGGTTGGGTTACGGTTTAGCAGTTATTGTTGCGCAGGTGATGAGTTCAGGTGTTTTTGGTGGTGGAGGTGGTGCATTGGCTATAACCCCATTGTTAACGCCTATGGTTTTTGTGGGTGCATTGGCTTTTGGCATAGGCATTAGCGTTATCTTTGCGCTTTACCCTGCATGGCGGGCTTCAAAACTAAAACCCGTAGAAGCACTCAGATACGAATAAACACCTACATCCCTCACTTTTTTTATTTTGTTTGTTTATTGTTTGAAAGAATTAAGCTCATTATACGACAATGATCTTGTTGCTTTTTTATTGCAAGATTTAACGCCTTTATACAAGATTGGCTGTAGATATTTTCTATCTGAAATGGTTGCATTTAAGAAACAGCAAAAGACACCCTACTATAAAGATGTTACATTTTGTAAAAGCGGAGACAAATTTAAAAATACATATACAATCCAAAGGATCATATCAAACTGTACCAAAACGGTGTGCTTACCTCTCCAACAAGCCCCATGATTTTTTTTCGCCATAGCACTTACAATAGTGTATCTTTGCACATAAACACTGAAAGATAAACAGACAACTGAACAGGTAAGTCGTTGCATTACTATTTTAGTTGAAGACATCTAAAGGTAATGACTTGCTATAACTTCTGGTTTTTCACCATTTTTAGAATGGCTGTCTATTTGTTTCCGAACCATTTAGTGTGCCATTGAAAATTTTCACAGGTATCCTTAGAACTGCACTGCAAACAAGGAAACGCTGACCCCGCCTCTTCTATAACAGTTAACACTTTCTGTTTTACTTCCTCATCAAAACCTAATGCGTCTATACGATTTTTAAACTGGCCACTCATTTCAATGCCCTCTTTATGCTAAAGATGTAAAAAACGCTGTAAAAAAGATTTGTTCCTTGACCAGCTAACATGATGTCATGCCAGTAATACATATGTTATATTAAAAGTGCAGACAGTATCTGCATTTTTCCTTTTTTGGAAATAATCAGTTCTGCTAACTCAATGAGACAGACTAAACGAGTTGTAGAAGTTAGTTGTTTAATATTTTTGCTATCACGTTTTTCTCTACGAGTTGGTCATAGAAGTCTTTAACAGTCTTCTTTAGGTCTTCTTCATCGGCTACTCCTGAGCAGATCATCTTACCCGTGAGAAAAACAAGAAAAGTTGCTTTAGATTCACCCATCTTGTAGACGGCTGCGGGGAATTTTTCTGGTTCATATATGGTGTCAAATTCACTGTTAAACTGCTTCAAAGACACCGATGCCCCCGCCATGTTTATTGAGACTACAAGATTTTTTACCTCACACTCAAAACTACATTGACTTGAAACCAAATCTTCCGCTTTAAGCAATCCAAGAAAAACCGTGATGGCTTGCTCTGCTTTGGTTTTGGTTTTTGTGCCTGTGCAGACAAACTTGCCGTTTCCAAAAAGCAAAAACGTAGCCAAAGGCGACTTCAACTTGAAAGATAACCCCGGAAACTTTTTCCAGCTACACTTAGATCCTTCTAACTTTAAACATGCAACACCCAAATCCACGCCCTCACTAAACCAACCCGCCATAACAACATTCTCAACAGTAATCGTAAAATCAAACACGACAATCACACCAATAAAAAATGTGAACCTT
>NZ_WRFL01000111.1:0-3805 GCF_009778815.1 Candidatus Bathycorpusculum sp. | reverse complement strand
GTCGGTTTGGGCGGCAGATCGAAATGGTTCGGGTAAGCAGATAGATTGGCATTTTACCACAAAACAAGCAAGAGGTAAACTAAAACATCTATATCCTAACTTATAATGCGGTCAAAGCAATACCCACATGGTTATAAAAGTTAAGTGGATACTATGCCGTTTTGCCGAAAATGTGGACGCCGTCTTCGCGAATATAGCAAAAAATGTACTGAATGTGGAACCTCAACAACTGCTGTAATTATCAATGTTAAAAAAGGTTCAACTAATCATCTCTTTAGAGACCCTGTTGCTCAAGCCAAACCAACAAAGGTTCCTCTTCCCGTTGACCCTATAACTCCTAAGGTTATCTCTCCCAAAAGTCCGTCTGTGATTAAAGCTAATCCTGTTTGTGTTCTAAAACCTGTTGTTCGAGTTGCACCTGCGGTACCTGTTGTTCCTGTGGTAGTCTATCCGCCGCATGAAATCATAAAAAGTAAGCTCTCTGTTGAAAAAGATATTGTTGCCAACCCCAAAGATTATGAGAAGCAGGTTTTTGAGTTTGACCTGCGATGTCCCCACGGGCATTTATGGCCTGAGGGTAATGCGCTCCCTGTCTCCAAAGGGGTGGCTTTCTGTCCTAAATGTGGCACCAAGCTAAGAAAACCTAAGCCAAAGCATCATCAAAGACATTACCACTCTTTCTAAGTTGTTGCTTTATTTTTCTAAGAGCATGGTTCTTAGTCGATTTGATGGTTAGTCTTCCATCATAATCAGTGTTAAGGTTGAGCGTACTCGGGTTAGGGTCCGCAGTTTATGGGTAACTAGGTCTTTGAGTTTTTCCATAGTGTCTGCTTTGACTTTGGTTATTATGTCATAAACACCATATGAGTAGTAGGCTTCTTCAACACCCTCGACTTTCCGTAGTTCTGTAACAACTTCTTCTTCTGCGCCTGATTCAACGTTGATTAATACAAAAGCTTGTGGCAATTGCAACACTCCGTTTACTCATTGTATAACTGCACCTTAATAGTCTTATGACAGATAAACCTGTCTCTTCATAGATTGACCTGATGTTTAACCAAAATTTTTATGTCTTTCCCCTTATGATTTAAATGCAGAGGCGAATTAGGTGGTTAATTGCATGCAATGCGGAGCATTCAATGCTGAGGGTAGCCTAAACTGTTCAAATTGTGGTGCCCCGCTGGTTGCCCAAAAAGCTGAAACCCGACCCTACAATCGCTATGTACAGTATCGATCCTACGGCGACGCAACACCCAAACGTGATCATAGTGGGTTAGGTCTGTTTATCATGGGTCTGCTTATCGTTCTCATAGGGGGTGTGGCACTGAGAGGATCTGTAGAATTCTGGACTTACTTCTGGCCAATCATACTCATCCTGCTTGGTGTTTGGGTTCTTATATTGGGAGTTCAACGTAGCCGCAAAACAGGTGAGCATTGATCAGTTAACCTGACTTTTTATTCAAATATTGCCCGCTGGATTGCACATTTTTCTAGCGTAGTACACAAAAGAGTTAAAAAGGCTCTTTATGAAAGGGTAAGTAATTGCGGGGATACAAATGGTTAAGTACATTTTCGTAACAGGCGGCGTTTTAAGCTCTGTCGGTAAGGGCATCTTAACTTCTTCTATCGGTAAAATGCTACAGGCGCGTTCCTTAAAACCAACTGTGGTCAAAATCGACCCCTATGTAAACATCGATGCAGGCACAATGAACCCCTACATGCACGGTGAAGTCTTTGTAACCGATGATGGCGGAGAAGCCGACCTAGACTTAGGCTGGTATGAGCGTTTCCTTGATCTTAGCCTAAAGCAAGACAACAACTTAACCACCGGAACCATCTACCGCTCAGTCATCGAGAAGGAACGTCATGGCGACTTTTTAGGTCGATGTGTCCAAATCGTTCCCCATGTCACTAACGAAATAAAAAACCGCATCAAATATGCCGGACGCTCCGTTAACGCAGACATCGTGTTAGTCGAAGTCGGAGGAACCGTTGGCGACATCGAAGGCCTGCCTTTCCTAGAAGCCATTCGACAGATGCGAGTCGAAGAAGGATACGAAAACACCCTCTATGTACATGTGGCTTTGGTACCCATTTTAGATGTTACCAACGAAATGAAAACCAAACCCCTCCAACACAGCGTCAATGAACTCCGACGCATCGGAATCCAGCCCGACATCATCGTGGCCCGAAGCCCCCAAATGATTGACGCTGAAACCCTGCGAAAAATTGCACTGTTTGGAACAATCCCTGAGAGCTCTGTTTTCTGCTCCTATAACGCTGAAACCGTATATCAGGTCCCCCTACTCTTAGATAAACAAGGTATGGGTGACTTTATCTGTCAACGATTAGGCTTCAAATGCGACACCAAAGACTTCGGCTCCTGGCAAACCTTTGTAGATGCCATGCTACACCCCGAACACGAAGTCAACATCGCGCTAGTCGGCAAATACGCCGGCCTAACTGACAGCTACGTAAGCATGACCGAAGCCCTCCGCCACGGCGGCGCCGCATGCAAAACCAAAGTCAACATCAGCTACCTCGAAGCAGAAAAATTCGAACGTGAACCCAACTGCGTAAAAGAACTCCAAAACTTCGATGGTGTCTTTGTACCTTATGGATTTGGACCAAGAGGCACCGAAGGCAAAATCGCCGCCACCAAATACAGCCGCGAAAACAACCTGCCCTTCTTAGGTATATGCTACGGCTTCCAACTAGCAGTTATCGAATTTGCACGCAACGTCGCCGGCCTAACCGACGCCAACAGCTCCGAAATCAACCCCGACACACCCTACCCCGTCATCGACTTGATGCCTGAACAACGCGGCATCGAAATCAAAGGCGCAACCATGCGCCTAGGCACCCACAAAATCCTACTTGAGAAAAACAGCCTAGCATACCAACTCTTTGGCCAACAAGAAATCCACGAACGCCACCGTCACCGCTTCGAAGTCAACCTCGACTATATTGATGTTCTCAAACAACACGGCCTACAATTCACCGGAAAAAGCAGCGACGGCCTGCGCATGGAAACAATAGAACTCCCCGACAAATACTTCTACTTCGCCTCCCAATTTCACGGCGAATTCAAAAGCCGCCCTGGACGACCCTCACCTGAATACTTTGGCTTCATATCCGCCTGTATAAACAAAAAACTCGGCAAACCCAAACCCTTCCCCAACAATAACTCCTCATTTCAGTAAAAGCTATAATGTCCAATTGACATGACACCTAAAGGATTGATATAGAATGGCAAGCGAAGGAAATTGGGACTCAACCAACTACTCCCAAAAAATGAAAGACGGCCAAAACGAACTCTTCGAACTCCAAACCCAACTCAACGATGTCATGATTAAATTCATACTACGTGCCCTGCGCGTCTACCAATCAACAAGACCTGAACCACTACGACCCGGCGAAATCGCACTACTGGTAAACAACGAACTCAAAAACGTACTCTACGACCTACAAGCCCAACCCAACCTCGACGCGCTAGCAAAAGCCGCTAAGGAAGCATGGGCAAATGAGCAAAAACCCTAACTGCTCAAACAACACTTTCTTTTAATAACCAAATTATCAAAAGCTCCCTTTATAACAACAGCATAGGTTGCTATCCAACCTATCCACAAATGTTTTGATATCTAACTGTTGAACACTTTGTTCGCATACTTAGCATTAAATCAAGAGAGTGTTGACCAATAGATATATTGTAGGGTGTGTTTATATTAATTCAGCCGGTGGCTGTTATGGTTGAATGTAAAAATTGTGGTTCTGAAAAAACAGTTAAAAGCGGGCAACTCCGCGG
>NZ_WRFL01000110.1:0-4018 GCF_009778815.1 Candidatus Bathycorpusculum sp. | reverse complement strand
TATGGATTTTGCAGACAAATAGGTTGCTTGCAAGTTTTAACTCCGCACCACGTACAAGCTCGCGGCTCCAAGAATCCACCCTACCCACCCCAGACCGCCCCTTAGATGATTCACTTTTTGAGCCTTTTCCAATGCCCGCCCCTAACAAATCAACCAAAGGATCTAAAACCAACGAACTTGTCGATGAGGTTGATTTGTGGGTGGTTTTTTTGTGCACAAAATTCTGTATACCCCCTGCAGCGTTAGGATCGGCCTGCACAACAACCTCAACACATACCCCCAACCCTGCAACAGAAGCCACTAATCGGTCCACAAGATTAACCACCAGCTCTTGTCGCTGACCATTAAACACTAACGGCAACGCATAATCCTTAGATAGCTCTAAATCCGCACAAAAACGGTATTGATATTTTGGCAGATTACCCCCGCCTATAACCTCTACATCAAGCAAAGTTCGTATGACATTTGACATTTGCGCACGGGTCTGTTCATCAAAAAACTCAAAGAAAAACCTAACCAACGACCGTTCACCTCCCACATCCTCACCATCTTTAGGGGCAACAATAAAAAACCTAAACGGCCTACCCAAATTATGCAGCGCATCTAAAACAGGCGCAAAACTTGCAGACTCTAACTTGGAAGTAATAAGCGGCCTAACCTCAACCCAACAATCACTACCCCCACGGCCAACAGCTAAATCCATTTGACATCAACACATAAAACCATCCACAAATTTAAAAGAAAACTATTAATATAGTGCAAAGAACTAAAAAGTTATGTCCACTGTAGACTCTTTATTGACACGTAGCTTCTTATTTTTAGAAGATTCAAACTGGAGTAAAGCATCTGAATATTTCAATAAAGTTCTGGATATAAACCCTGAACATGCAAGGGCGTATATTGGTTTATTATGCGCTGAATTACACATCAGACGTGAAATAGACTTGGCAAACCAACAGTTTACTCTGGAGGACAAACCGAACTTCAAAAAGGCGATCCGTTTTGCTGACCAAGATTATCGTTCCAAGCTGGAAGCATATAGTCAGAAAAATCAACAAAAAATACAACAAGAAAAGCAAGAAAGACAAAAACGTATATCTGAGCTTAAAAGAATACGCGAAAATAATTCCAAATATAGTGGTTGTATTTTTACTAGACGTCATACGGTTGGTTTGAGGGCAGACGGTACAGTTGTAGCAACTGGAGACAATAAAAATGGCCAATGCGATGTGGGTAGGTGGTGTGGTATTGTTGCAATAACCAGTGCATACAGTCGTACGGTTGGTTTGAGGGCTGACGGTTCAGTTGTTGCGGTTGGAAAGAACGAATATGGTGAGTGCGCTGTTGGGTGTTGGTACGATATTGTTGCTGTAGCTACTGGATATGACCATACGGTTGGTTTGAGGGCTGACGGTACTGTTATAGCAACTGGAAGTAATCATTATGGTCAGTGTAATGTGGATAATTGGCGTAACATTGTTGCTGTAGTTGTTGACAGGCATAGTACGTTTGGTTTGAGAGCAGACGGTACAGTTGTTGCCACTGGAGACAATAGTACAGGCAGGTGTAATGTTGGTGGTTGGTGTGACATAATAGCAATAACCCGTGTGTCTCATACGGTTGGTTTGAGGGCTGACGGAACCGTTGTAGCAACTCAAGACAGACATTTTGATGAGTGTAATGTTGATGAATGGCGTAATATCGTTGCTATCGCCACGGATATTGGTCATACGGTTGGTTTGAGGGCTGACGGTACTGTTATAGCAACTGGAAGTAATCATTATGGTCAGTGTAATGTGGATAATTGGCGTAACATTGTTGCTGTTGCTACAGGCAATACTCATACGGTTGGTTTGAGAGCAGACGGTACAGTTGTTGCCACTGGAAATAACGGAACCGTTATTTGTGGTAAGGACGTTTATTGTGGTCAGTGTGATGTTGGTGGTTGGCGTGATATTGTCGCAATATATGCTTTTGAGAATCATACGGTTGGTTTGAGGGCTGATGGAACCGTTGTAGCAACTGAAGACAAACGCTATGGTCAGTGTAATGTGGATAGTTGGCGAAATATTGGTTTTGTTGATAAAAAACAAGCGTGCGAGCATTTGGAACAACGACGTATAGAGGAACAACGACGTATAGAGGAACAACGACGTATAGAGGAACAACGACGTATAGAGGAACAACGACGTATAGAGCAGTCTAACAAATGGGCATCACAGGGGTTATGCCGACATTGTGGTGGCGAGATGAGCGGTTTATTTACCAAAAAATGCAGAGTTTGTGGCAAAACGAAATGAACAGTCATAGAGTGAATATAAACAGTTGATGACCTGTTAACGTTATAGGTGCAGGTGATGTGTAGGTACACTATGGTTGGGTGCTTTGTTTGCACATCCAGAGGGTAGTAATAGCGTTATTCAAACTACTCTGGCTGAACAGTTAAAAATTAAAAATTAACCACAATAGCGTGTTGTTGGGTTAGTTTGTTTAGTTTCTTTTTAAATTTCTGTATGTTGTTTTTATGGTGTAATGTTTGGATAAACCTATACGTAAAGGCTCATGGAAACGGAAAATTGTTGTAAAACAGAGTTTAGCTTTTTTACTGATTTTCTTAGCGGGGTTATCGGTGTTTGGTGGTTTTTTAGGTTTATTGACTGCCCAAACTGGGCAAAACACTGTAAACTTGACAATTGAACCATTGCTTGACAGATATGGTATGTATGCCATTAATGAGGATAGCACATTTTATCCCAATGATAGATTCAAAATAACCTATAGCACAGAATTAACAAGTGAGGTTAATTTTGAAAAGATAGAAATTCACTATGACCGCTCCGTTTTTAACATGTTTAGCAACAGCAACGCTTTTGGGGTGGAGGGAGTTGGTGTGGGCGGTTTTGAGGTTTTGTCCTCTGCTTCGGCGGGGGTGTATTTTTTTGTTGTTGAGGTGTGGGGCAATCGTTCCACTGCTGATGATGTTTCTGGAAGTGAAAGTTATGTGATGGCTGAGGTATCGTTGTCTGTTGTGGTGGTGGAGTATGATCCGCATTTTACCGTAGTTCTTACCTATACTGTTCCAACTGGGAATGGTTCAAGCAGTTATGAGAAACCTTTTGCTATAATTGTACGCTACGATGGTAATGGGCCTGATCGTAATCTTAGGCAGCGTGCAGTGATTGATGATTATGTTTGGGAGGGGTATGCGCAGAAAATTCCGCAAATAGGTCAGATGCAGCAATCCCTCGCCCCAAACCTTACGGTGGCTAGTTTTCTTAATCAAAGCTCCAACACCCAATTCTTAGCCCAAGGTATAGACGGTGAGGCTAAACTCAGTCAGATAGTTTTAGATGTTGATGGTAAAGGTTTTACGAGTAAGGATTTTCCTGTGGGTTTTCTTTGGGAAGCAAACACTAATCATAGTTATGTTTGGACTCAAATTCTGCCCGTAGATGGAACAGGTGGAGGTGGGGTTTATGGGGAGTGGTTTGAGTGGCAAGCCAGCATAGTCTTTCCCCCCGCAGTTAACCCAAACCAAAGTAGCCAAACAGCGATGAGTCAGGAAGATTTGCAAAATCAGGTTATAGAACAATTTAACGCCCCCAACGGAACCCTAACTACTTCACCCTTTGGAAATACTATAACAGCGATGTATGCACACAATAAACGACTTGATCTCTTTGCCAAAGAGGTGGGCGTAGAGAAAAATCAAACGCTAAACTGCTTAACGCCTATGCCTCTGTATTTTACCTCACAGGAGCGTTATGCCAAACTCCACTACACACTAAACCCTGCAGTTATAGCAGAAATTACCAACCAAGGCTTCACAAACGCCCTCTACTACAACCTAACCCTTGGTTGTGATCTCTTTGGTGTCCCAAGATATTTTGCTGCCAACACTACTTGTGAGTATGAGTTTTTTGATAAGCTCTTTAACGCAACCGCTTACAAGTGGGATCATACTCTTCAAACATGGAGTATGGACCCAAGTGTTACCATAAACGCTGTTTTTGAGTCC
>NZ_WRFL01000109.1:0-4112 GCF_009778815.1 Candidatus Bathycorpusculum sp. | reverse complement strand
TTGTTTCAAAGAAGACCGCGATGGTGGATTTAACGCTTAAACTTTGGCACGCATTAACCACTGAAGACATCTTTACAGCATTTCAAAAAACCGCATTACTTATCTTTAGGTGAACACTCTCAAGTTTTTAACTAGCGGTGTGTAGGTTTTGTTGTGGTTATCTGTTTGAGGTATGATAGTGATTTAACTGATAAAGAATGGAGCATAATTATGCCAATTTTTACTAAAGCAAAGAAAGGCAAACACTTACAAAAACATAGTAAACGTGAACTAGTAAACGCTGTACGATACCTTAACAAAACGGGTTGTCAGTGGCGTATGCTGCCTAAAGACTTTCCCAATTGTCAAACGGTACACTCATTTTACCGTCGAGCCGTAAAAAACGGGTTATGGGAAAAAATGACTGATTTACTGGTACAGATGACACGTTTGGAGGCAAAACGCAACGCTAAACCCAGTTACTCTCTAATTGATTCACAGAGTACAAAAACAACCTCAGCATGCGATGAGAGGGGGTTTGATGGTGGAAAAAAATCAAAGGCCGCAAACGACACATAGTAACTGATGTTATGGGTAACTTGTTAAAGGTGGTTGTTGGAGCGGCTAACATTCATGATACTGTGGCGGGTTGTGAGGTTTTTCGGTCGGTTTTGGAAAAGTATCCTTCGCTTTTGGGTGTTTGTGGGGATGCTGGGTTTAGGGGAACTTTTGTTGATTTTGTTGCCTCGTTGGGTAAAAAATGTGATATTTCGGAGAAGATTGTGCCTAAAGGCTGGAGCGTTTTACCCAAGCGCTGGTGTGTGGAACGAACACTTAGCTGGTTCACATGGTTTAGACGACTATCTAAGGACTATGAAATATTGACAACATCAGAAGAAGCCATGATAATGATAGCGCACTCAACAACATTGCTCAGGAGGCTCTGCTATTGAATACAGGTTCTTACAAACACATTGTATTCGTTTAGAGTGATGTCTTCTGTTTGCCTAAAGTATTGACCACTATAATCAGTACCGCCGTTAACCTGTTGCGCAAGGTACGCCAATTGTTGTGCGTTGGCAATGCGATAGGGGTTACTCGCCGTACCACTACCGCCGTCAAAACTTGTAGCGATAGTTCCATCCCAAACCTGTAAACCATTAAAACTTAAACTATCCGATACAGACTGATCAAACGATGCTATGGACATAGTGTCCTCTGCCATAGCCATTAAAGGTAATGAACTCATAATAAAAAATACAAATAATATAATTGCTGAAATTTTTAGGAATATTTGTTTTGTCTTCATGTATAAACCTCAAGATTATCTATACTTCTTCCAAAGCCCATTAAAACATATTACGCTTTATAATCAACTAAGCGCTATCCGAAACATTTAATGTTGCAAAATAATTCTGAGGAAAGACAGACAAAAATGATTGCACAATAAAAAACAGACAGTACTACTTAAAAAAAGAGAAAAAGAGAAAATTAGCGAAGAGGAGCGAGTGCTTATGGCAATATCGCCATAAACGGTGAGGTTCGAATCCCACATACTCCACAATTACCCAGGAGTTTGTCCCACACCTAACGCATATAGCGTTATTTTATTTCGACGTCTGCAGATCCGGGGTAGTGTAATTCACAACAACCTCAACAGCAATCAACGCTTTCTCTACCATCACACCACCACCCCTTTTTGTCTTAGCTATCTGGTTCTGAGTGCAGATACCTTTATGCTTACAATAGAGCTGGCGGTTTCTTTGAGCTCTTCTGGAGTCAACCCTAAATCAATAACACTCTTAAATGCCTCCTCACCAAAAACATACTCAAGCGGATAACTCTGCTCCTCTATGACCTCTATGTTTTGAAAGCCCGCGTTTCGCATTTGCTCAAGATAAACCTCTTTTAATTCTGCACCCGATACACAACCCGCATAGGCTTCAACATTTCTCTGAACCACCTCAGGCAACTTTCTGCGAAGAACCAAATCCGAAACCATCAACCTACCATTGGACACCAAAACCCGAAAAGCCTCCTCAAACACCCGCTTCTTATTTGGCGAAAGATTAATGACACAATTAGAGATAATCACATCAACAAAATTATCCGCCACAGGCAAATTCTCAATTTCACCTAATCTAAATTCAACGTTTGTGTATCCACCCTTTTTCGCATTTGCCCTTGCTTTATCTAACATCTCAGGCGTCATATCCACTCCAATAACCTGTCCTTGGTTTCCAACTTTTTTGGCCGCCAAAAAAACATCAAACCCAGCCCCACAACCCAAATCCAAAACACGCTCACCCACCTTTAAAGAGGCTAAAGCAATTGGATTACCACAACCCAACCCCAGATTGGCACCCTCCGGAACTGCACTCATTTCTTCTTCACTGTACCCCACCATTTTGCTGACTTGCTTATTTGGAACAGAACAGCAACCAGCGCTTGAAGCACAACAAGAACTGCTGGGGTTGGCTACTTTGGCATATCGATTTCTTACTTCACGCTTAATTTCTTCCTCTTTCATGCTTGTTTAACTCTCCTTATTAGTTACTCCTTTAATCAAGGGGCTGAGTGTTTGAGTGACCGCTCCTACAAGTTTCTCAGCCTTAACCATCATAATACAGCAGACTTCACCGTCTTTTTCGCAAGCAACAACCGCTATTTTGTCATTTGCTTTCATGTTTGCTTTATTGCGCAAATCTTTGGGAAGAACAATCTGCCCTTTCGCATCCATCGTTATCACGGCATCAATTCTACAAACCTCATCGCCACCACAACAATCAGTCACGTTTAATCACTACCATTAGAGAAAAATAGCTTCTCCACTAAATAAATTTTTCCTAAAAATAAGAAAAATAAGAAAAATACGCTTATATGCGGCGATGCCCTCTAACCATACCATAATTACAAAACAAAAATGTCAGAAACACTTTTGGGTGAAAAAAAGATGGTTGAAACAGACTACAAAGGGCTACCACGAGACAAAATTCCCTGGGATCCAAAAATAGACCCCAACAAATGCACCACCTGTGGCAAATGCATAAAATTCTGTCACATGAACGCTTTCAAAACAAAAACCCACAACAACAAAAACAAAACCACCATCATTGTTAATCCCAACAAATGTGTTGTCTTCTGTCGGGGATGTGAAAACATCTGTCCACAAAATGCCATATCTCACCCCGATGAAAAAGAAACACAAAAAATAATTGACAAATTACGCAACAATCAACGGGCTTGTCATCATGTCTAAACCCAAAATTCTATTTATTTGTACCCACAACTCGGCCAGATCGCAAATGGCTGAGGGACTACTTAGAAACATGTATGGCGAAAAGTATGAAATTTTCAGCGCTGGCACCAACCCCACAACAGTCAACTCCTTAGCCATCAAAGTTATGGCTGAAATAGGCATAGACATTTCAATGCAGTATTCCAAAGGGTTAGAAACATTTAGCGATACTGAAATTGACTTAGCCGTTTCTGTTTGTGAAAACAGTGCAAAAACACTCTGCACTCTGTGCACATCACCCACAACTATGAGCCGCCCTCTGATAGTTAGTGCAAAGTTGCCTAAAACCAAAAAGTACGTAGTTCAGGGGTTTGAGGATCCTTCTGAAGTTTGTGGAACTGAAACAGAAAAACTTGTGGCTTTCTGCCGTATAAGGGATGAAATCAAGACATGGATTACAGACTATTTTGCGGATCTAAAGTGATGATGAGTTAAATAGTCAGCCGAGTGTGCCTTTTACTGCATCTGCCTTTAGTCGCGCAAAATCCATTTCGTCTTCGTAATCAATGCAACTGTTACCCTCTTTTTCAGGATTAGTTAAGGAACAGTACCCCTCTCTGTGGTTGATACAATTTTTTCTATCACAAGAGATTCGACTCAAAACTTTCCCCAAAATCAAAAGACGGCTTGAAGTATTTAGGTGTTACCAAATGGTCTGTTAATTTCATTTAACGGCTCTATAAATATCTGAAAGTCAATTTACAAAAATGCGTGAACCTACTAATCTTTATAGTGCAAACCTTTAGCAGCCAAACAGAAATATAACAAACAGCTAACATAACATACGTCGAGTTGAGACTAATGAGTTACAACATGGAAATGCAACTATCCGTTA
>NZ_WRFL01000108.1:0-4192 GCF_009778815.1 Candidatus Bathycorpusculum sp. | reverse complement strand
GTCGGTTTGGGCGGCAGATCGAAATGGTTCGGGTAAGCAGATAGATTGGCATTTTACCACAAAACAAGCAAGAGGTAAACTAAAACATCTATATCCTAACTTATAATGCGGTCAAAGCAGTATTTGCTACGGATAAAAAATTTTGTAAATGTAAAATTATTTGTCGTTATCAACAATATGAAGGAGCAAATTTGATTGTTGAACGCGTTAAGGCCAAATATCCAAAAAAAGGGTTGTTATGGCATTTTCAGGGGAGTGGCAAATCGTTGCTGATGGTATTTGCCGCACAAAAACTCCGTATGACACCGGAGTTGAAAAATCCCACTGTTGTAATAGTAGATGATCGTATTGATCTTGAAACACAAATCACCTCTACGTTTAATGCATCCGATATACCGAATCTGCAAAGTGCGTCAAGCAAAGAAGAGCTTATAGCGTTTTTCAGGGGCGATATGCGAAAGATTTTGATAACGACAATTTTCAAATTCGGTGAAGTGAACGGTGTTTTAAACTCTCGTGACAACATTATTCTGATGGTTGATGAGGCCCACAGAACACAGGAAGGTTATCTTGGCGAAAAGATGCGCACCGCGTTACCCAACGCTTTCTTTTTTGGTCTAACAGGGACACCGATAAATCGTACCGACAAGAATACGTTTTTCACTTTCGGTGCAACCGAGGATAAGAGTGGATACATGAGCCGCTACTCCTTCTCAGATTCTATCCGTGACCATGCGACACTACCTCTGCATTTCGAGGCGGTTCCGGTGGATTTACATATCAATCAGGAAATTGTGGACGAGGCATTTGTGGAGCTGACCGAAGAATTAGCAAATGATGAACGTTCAGAGCTTGCACAACGCGTAAAGATGTCTGCAATTATGAAATCACCTGAACGTATCCATAAGGTCTGTGAACATATAGCCAGACACTACCGCGAGAAAATCGAGCCTAATGGCTTTAAAGGCCAAATAGTCTGCTATGACCGCGAATGTTGTTTGCTATACAAAAAAGAACTCGACGTGATCCTTGGCGAAACTGCAACAACCATCGTCATAGACACTAATAATGACAAGGAAGGAAAATACAAGGAATATCGCCGTGACCGTGATACAGAAGGAAAATTGTTGGATTACTTCCGTGAAGTCGCCAGTCCGTTAAAGCTTATCATTGTAACATCTAAATTACTCACAGGATTTGATGCCCCTATTTTGCAAGTGATGTATTTAGATAAGCCCATGAAAGACCACACATTGCTACAAGCTATATGCCGCACCAACCGTGTTTACGGAGAGGAAAAGTCACACGGTTTGATAGTGGATTACATAGGTATTTTTGATAATGTATCAAAAGCCCTTGACTTTGACGAGAAAGTCGTACAGCAAGTGATTACAAACATCACCGAAGTCAAAAAGCAGTTGCCACATCTGATGAACAAATGCCTCGCATACTTCCATGGTATTGATCGTACTGTTAAGGGCTGGGAGGGGTTAATGGCGGCCCAGGAAGCCCTGCCGACCAACAAAGAAAAGGATGCTTTCGGAGCGGACTATCGTGTATTGAATCGTGCATGGGAGGCTCTGTCTCCAGATGTTTTTCTCGGATTGTACAAATTTGATTATTTATGGTTGACTAATGTATATGAATCGGTTAGACCCGTTGATAATCGGGGTGGTTTGATTTGGGCGGCACTTGGTGCGAAAACCTTAGAGCTTGTGCATCAAAATGTCTCAGTTAAAGCGGTTCATGATGATATGGACATCCTAAAATTAGATGCTGATGCGATTGATGAAATTTTTAAACATAATAAAAATACTAAAAAACAGGCCAAGTTGCTTGAAATACATCTTATTGCTAGAATCCGCAAACATGGTGGTGAGCAACGTTTTATCAAGCTAGGTGAGCGGCTTGAGGAATTGCGAGAAAAGCATGAACAAGGTTTGATTACTAGCATTGAGTTTTTGAAGATGCTTCTTGAGCTTGCCAAAGAAGCGGCCCAGGCAGAAAAAGAAGTTGTACCCCGCGAAGCGATTGACAAGGGCAAGGCCGCTTTAACAGAGCTTTTTACCAGTATCAAAAATGAAAATACTCCTCTTATTGTTGAGCGTATTGTAAACGATATCGATGCAATTGTTAAAATCGTTCGCTTTGACGGATGGCAGAATACTACTGCGGGCAAGCAAGAAGTCACAAAAGCACTTCGGAGTATTGTATGGATTAAATATAAAATCAAGGATAACGACGTATTCAATAAGGCATATAAATACATCGAAATGTATTATTGATATTAACTGCCTATTCTTATGAACACTGTTGTCGTAATTTTTATGATATTGTAGTTTTGAAAATAGAGAAACTATTGGAAATATGGCCATCAACCTTGTGTTCAAACTTGCACTCGGCACACCCCATCATTTTGGAATAAACAGGTAAAAGGCACTTTTAGATAGAAAAATCCCGCATACTCATAATGCAAAGTCCTCCTCAATCAAAACAAAAGCTTCAGCAGGTGTACTCACGACTCTACAAACAAATTTACTGCTCTTGCCAACATTGACAAGCTGAGTGTAAGCGAAAAATGGTGGATTTGCAGAATGAGCCTATGGATAAGTTTTAATGAATAAAAACAGTTAAATCTTCCGTACTATGTAATATGGATAAACTGTTTTTACCAAGTATCTTTGCAAAGAAAAGCGCGACATTGATTATGAAAAACTTGTAGGCTTTAATTTGGGTAAGTAATGATCGCTATTGGGTGTGTAAATGTGCGAGAATCATTAAAAAATGTAATCAAAAATGCAATAATTTTTGAGTGCCGCTTACCTGACAAGGCAAGCGGTTTGGATAAGTCGTGTCTCTCTTTTTATGGTGATGAGTGTTTTCGTAATGACGATAACATGGCTTTGTCTAGTGTTATATATAATGGCATCGTAGAGTACGCAATCAATCAATATAAAATTAAGTATGATGAGCTTGATTTGGAGCAAATGCGTGTTCTTATAAAAAATATCAGATATAATTCTGGTGCAGAACAAGCAGAAAAGCTGAAATATGGGTTCTATGGTGAAATTCTTTTAGATTTGATTCTTAGATATTTTATGAAAACAACTGTTTTGATTGCCCGTGGCTATTTTTACTCAGTTCTTGAGAATTCTGAGCCAAAAGGATTTGACGCATTCCATGTAATGGAGCAAGATGGAAAACTTGAGCTCTGGTTTGGAGAAGCAAAATTTCATCAGGATTACAAACAAGCAATTAAACAAGTATTAGAAAAAATCCATATTTCGTTATCTGATCAATATGTTGGACGTAATTTAATTGCTTTATTTGATTGGCGCGATAGGTTTACAATTCCAAGTAGTAAAATTGATGATCTTCTATCTGCTTGGGAAACAAATCCAAGTATAAACATTGTTACAGAAATGAATGCTCACAACATGCGGTTTATTTATCCCGTTTTCATAGCATACGAAAAAGTAGATGCAACCTCATATCATAATAATATTGGTGGTTGCATTGAGTACATAAAAAAACTGACAGCTGAATTGGGTGTATCAATTCCAGCTTCGTTTGATTGCCGCCTGTTTTTTATTTTCTTGCCAATAACCGATGTTAAAAAGGTCAAGGAGTGCGTGATTGAATGGATCGAAGCACGAAAGCCGTTGATGTTGTAAAGGAATTGTATAAATATAAACGCTCTGGGAATCCTTCGCTTTTTATTAAAGAAGTATGTAGATATTTTGATATTGTTAAGAATTCTGCATTAAGTCCCAATGATGTTGTCTTTTTGCTATTCCTTGCAAATGAAGCGGGAGTTCCACAATACTATGATATGTTAAAATCAAAATATGGTGTTTCAGATGTACCTGAAGAAAATATTAATCTGCTGACTTTGAGTGCCTATATTCATGACAGTAGTTTATTTGTTAATCACTGTAAATTACATCGTTATCAAAAAGAGGTGTTGGATTGTTTTATTATGGATAGGCAAAATCGATTCGTTTTAACTGCTCCAACATCATTTGGGAAAACATATGTTGTATATGAAATAATGGATAAACTTAATTATAACCGGAACTCTCCATTTTTACGCCATAGGTTAGGCTATTTTACCGAGCTTTTAGCTTTTGAAGGCATTACGTGTCAGATGAGGAATCGTTGCATATGGTGTAACTATGGCGTAATTATTCTT
>NZ_WRFL01000107.1:0-4403 GCF_009778815.1 Candidatus Bathycorpusculum sp. | reverse complement strand
GGAGTTGCCCGCTTTTAACTGTTTTTTCAGAACCACAATTTTTACATTCAACCATAACAGCCACCGGCTGAATTAATATAAACACACCCTACAATATATCTATTGGTCAACACTCTCAAAAAATGCAGGTTATAACAGTATTTGCTGTTGCTATGAGTCGCATTGAAATACTTTACCAAAAAACAAATGTTGCTATGAACTAGCACGCAACAAGAAACAATGCACAAATAGATGAAATGATGGGATATGGAACTGGGGATTGGGATTTTAGCAGATAAAAAAAGAAGGATCGGCAATGTCGGGGTTGGTTGAGCAAACAATTAGAGTTGAGTCTGTGTTTGGGTTCCAAATCAAGGTTAGGTATCTGTTGTTTGTAAACCAGGTATTGGTGCCTTTGGGGTTTGCTTGGGTAAGGTTTAACAGATCAAGGAAAGCATGGTTGAATTCGCATGCATCCTGGGGGGTGTCCCAGGTGATGTTCCAAGTGAATAAGAAGGCATGGTTTTTTTCGTAGTAGGTAAAGGTGTCGCCGCCCCAGCCGGTTGCAGCTTGTTGGGCTTGGCTATCGTTTAGCCATCGGTTTAACATCACATAGATGAAGTATTCACCATAAGTATCAGAGTCATAACCATAGCTACTAGGTATTATTGTCCAGCTGTTATCAGCAGGGATTGGTGCAAGACTGGGTTTTGCGGTTTCACCGGCGAGGTATTTGTCAGGATGGAGAATCTGCTCGGTTGTGCTGGGTGTGTAGGGGTGTGTGTAGCAAAGGTTTAGTCTGTCCCAGCCGCCGGTATCAACAATTGCCGAAACAAAAGTTTTACCTTGGATATAGGGAAACCAGTTAAGTTCAGTAACGGTGTCAGGAACACTGGGATAAACAAAGTTTAGATTCAAAACATCTACAATGGCAGATAAATTTTTCAAATCACCAACACCAACAGTAGTAGTTGAGGCGGTGGGGGTGTTATATTGGGTTTTGTAGTAGTCGCTCATGTAGGAGGCGTCGCCTTCGGCAAGTGCATTGTGTGCTTTGTTGGCATCGTAGCTGGCTGAGACAGGAAGACCATCTTGCCAGATATGGGTAAGTTCATGTATTAGCGTGGCCTCAGCCGCAGGCAGGTTCCAGGGTTGAAAGTTTTCATAAATAACATAGATATCTTTACCAAGTGCAACAGCAGTCCAACCTGCGATCCACTCAGCCGTAGCACCGCTTAAACTATCGGTTTCATCCATTAAAAATAAGCTTTTGTAGATGATTTCTTGTCTTAGGATGCTGGTTGTATCTGAGTTTGGGGGGTCTTGGCCCCATCGGTCTACGGCTTGCTGTTTGGTGTAGATATAGAGATTGATATCTTGAGGCAGGGTAACGTTTCGGATGTGTTCAAATTGAGTTTTGGCATCCGCAAAAATTTTTTGTGTCTGCGCCTCATAGGCGGCAAAATCAGGGTTTTGAGGACGCCCCCAAACCAAAAAAGAGCCAAGTAAGACAAAAATGACAAGCAACACTGCGACGCCGACAAGCTTTTGTTTAACATTCAGCGATAGCGGCATAGGCTACAGTAAACTTGGACAAAAATAAAGCTTGCCCAACTACACTATTATGCTTTGAGAACACTCTGCATCCAAGCTAAATAGTCCGTTGAGCCCAAAGCAATCGGCAGAGCTAAAACTTCAGGCACCTCATAGCTATGCAAAAGCTTAACTTGCTGCAACAGCTCTGCAAACAAATCCATTCGTGATTTCATGACAAGTAGATATTCCTCAGCCTGATCGATTTTACCCTGCCAAAGAAAACAAGACATAACAGGACTAACTATATTGGCACATGCAATCAGCTTTTTCTCAAGAAGAGCCTGACTAATCTTTTCTGCTTCAGCTCTATCTTTGGCTGTTACTAAAACCACAATAAAATCAACCACAGACATCACACATAGGTTTAGCACTGGCAAGTAAAATAGCTATCCAAACACTACCCCAAAAATTAAAGTATAAAATGCTACCCCGCTACTCTTAGGAGATTTTCTGAAAGATAAACACATAAATTCGCAAAAACATCAAGAACCCACCACAGTAGCAACCGCATGGATCTATGTGTGCAGAGCCACCAAGCTAAAACATCCAGCAAACAAATACTAGATAGATAGCAAAGTAAGTTTAGGTCATTGTGCGGTAGGCAGAATACAATCACATTGGTTAATAATTAACCAAACATACACTAGTTTGTCAGCCAGAAATCATTGCTGACTTGATTATTTTCTTGGAGATTTTAAAGATGCGTAGAAACTCACAAATTGTCGTTGCAGTAATAGCAACATGTATTTTGGCCGTCGTTGTGGTGGCCGCTCTTTTTGCTGACTCACAAACGGGTTCACCCAATACAAACAACACCCCCGCAACATCTACGCCACCTCAACCACAAACCAGTAACACAAATAGCCCCACACCCAACACTTATGCACCTGGTGCTTCACCTAGTCCAAGTGTCACCACAAAACCAACTCAAACACCGTCTCCAGCAACCAATCCGACAACTAAACCGACCAATACACCAGCACCAACAGCATCACCAACACCTATACCGACGCCTGACACTACGCCACAACCGTATCCCACACCAAATCCCGCTACAGTAGTTTTTAGTGATGATTTTGAATCAGGAGACACACGTACTTGGACAAGTATTAGCCGAAGCGATGTTAATCTCAGAGTCATTGATGGAACATTGGAATGTTCCACAGGCGGTCCGGTAACTGGCCAGTGGGGTTATGTATATAAATGGTTTGACAATCCCTATAGCAGTCTTAACTGGCGCTGGTATCTCTACTTTGGCAATTTACCGCAAGAAAATGGCAGTATAATTGGCGCCGGCGGGATGTATAATTCTGCAATCGAGAGCAACTTTACCCCTGCCAATGGTATTTGTGCACTAAATATTATACACCAAAACGGAGCAGTACATTGGAAGTTAGACTACGCTAACGCAGACCAAGTCTACAGTATGACCTCTAACGAAACAGTGTCAGCTAATACCTGGTACTTAGTTGAACTCAAAGCGGTGCAAGATGCAAAATACGGCGAAATTCACTTCTACTTAAACAATATAGAGACCCTAACGGCAACTAATTTAGCAAACAATAACAATGAAGGCATAAATCATGTTTCAGTAGGTGGAGGAATCACAGCAGACCAAGCAGTTTCATGGTTCTGTACAAGCGCGATTGCCTCAACAGAACACATAGGACCCAAACAGGCAACATTTGAGCTCAATCCAGCAACAGCCAGCTTCTTAACAGCAGTTTTAGCCTTAGCAGGCACAGGCACAGTAACTATGCTCAGACAGAAAAACAGCTGGCACATTAAAAGAAAAACACACTAACCCTCCATCATCTTTTTCAACTACTTTAACGACCTAAATAATTAGAGATATACATAGTTGAGGCCATTTCCAATAGAGCAGTTACTATTAGAGTAAATAAATTCAAGATAACCAAACTGGGGGATTACCAAAAAACCAATTCAAAGTAGTTTTTTAGGCAGAAAATTTAGATAAAAACATTGGCAAGTCATATTCACTAACTACCGTGAGGTAATAACAAACAAACTTAACCGTCAGTAAACAGCCGAAAAGCGGTCGCTAATAGTAAAAATAATAAAAATGCAGTTAAATAAAATATTTTTTTAGGGTTGGGATGGAAAAGGATGGAGACCTTTTCTTCAGCTACCTTATGCTAATTTTGGGGCTTTGACGCATAGCCTAAATGCTCTCCTTGCTCCTCCAGGTAAGCACATACATGCTTAATTTCTTAGGAGGTGATCCGGCCGCAGGTTCCCCTACGGCCACCTTGTTACGACTTTTCCCCCCTCACGAAACTTAGATTCGATACCGCCAATTAGACGGCACCTCACCCAAGAGTCGCTCGGGTGGAACGACGGGCGGTGTGTGCAAGGAGCAGGGACGTATTCACCGCGCGCTAATGACACGCGATTACTAGGGATTCCATGTTCACGAAGGCGGGTTTCAGCCTTCGATCCCAACTACGGCAAGCTTTCGAGATTGCCTTCCCCTTTCGAGGTCGGAACCCATTGTACTTGCCATTGCAGCTCGCGTGTGGCCCGGGAGATTCGGGGCATACTGACCTGCCGTGGCCCGCTCCTTCCTCCACTTTATCAGTGGCGGTCTCCTCAGTGTGCCCAGCGCAAAACTGGTTGCAACAGAGGACGCGGGTCTCGATCGTTGCCTGACTTAACAGGACACCTCACGGCACGAACTGGCGACGGCCATGCACCTCCTCTCAGCTCGTCTAGCAAGACCTTTAATCTGGCCTTCATACTGCTGTCGCTCCCGGTGAGATTTCCGGCGTTGACTCCAATTAAACCGCAAGCTTCACCCCTTGTGGTGC
>NZ_WRFL01000106.1:0-4800 GCF_009778815.1 Candidatus Bathycorpusculum sp. | reverse complement strand
TGTTTCAAAGAAGACCGCGATGGTGGATTTAACGCTTAAACTTTGGCACGCATTAACCACTGAAGACATCTTTACAGCATTTCAAAAAACCGCATTACTTATCTTTAGGTGAACACTCTCAAATATTTATGAGCTCTTTACGTCTCAACTCTGGCTGGCTGTAATATGCTATAACACTCCCAGTCTAAAAATTCATTTTTTGTCAATATTGTGGCTCAAAAAACTTGATCAAACCAATCCAAACCTGTGGTCTGGCGGCAAAATTTTTATCCCATTGTTAGTAATTAAATGGGGGTTGAGCGAGTGTGAAAAGAACTCAAATTTATCTGCTGATTGCGGGTATAATTTTATTGTTCTTGGGTGGTTGTCTTTATTATTTCCGTATAGATTCCATCATTACTGTGTTTATTGCATCTGCTGGACCCTTATGTTTCCTTAGATGTTTGATGTATAAAGAGCGACCAGCTGGAACGGTTTTAACCGGTGAACAACGCGACGCATACGCCCAGACCAGTTACTTCCGAATTTCAGTTATAGGTATGACTATAATGTTTAGCGGTTTTGGCGTAGGCCTCCTTGCAGATTATCTGCATGTTACCCCTATGGTAATGTGGGGTTTTGGTGTGGCAATCCTTGGTATGATCTTTATTGTTGTCGCGCGCATTTTCAAAAAGCATCTTATGAAAACAGACAAAACATGTGAAGCCTCGGCCTGATGGGTTGTGTTGGTGATACCTTTTCAAGCGTCGGCCCGCAGTCGACGATGTGATTTTTGATGATGCTGTTATTGGAGTGGTTTTAGCTGTCCTCTTTTTTCTTTGATGCTTGCTTGTGCTGCTGCTAGGCGTGCTATTGGAATTCGGTATGGTGAGCAGCTTACATAGTCGAGCTTGATGCGGTGGCAGAATTCTACGGCGCTGGGTTCTCCGCCGTGTTCCCCGCAGATTCCAATTTTTAGGTCCGGTCGGGTTTTGCGTCCCCACTCTACTGCTATAGCCATGAGTCTGCCTACGCCTTTGACATCTAGGATTTCAAAGGGGTTGTCTTGGAGGATTTTGTGTTCATTGTAGAATGGTAAAAACTTGTTTTCTGCATCTTCTCTTGAGAAACTAAACGTAGCCTGGGTTAGATCATTTGTTCCAAAACTAAAAAACGAGGCTAATTGCGCCAATTTTCCCGCCCGCATACAAGCCCGAACCACCTCAACCATGGTGCCCACCGTATAGTTTTTAAGATCCTGATCAGGGACTCTGTTTGCTACGCTTTGAATCATGTTACATATACGATTTAGCTCCTGAGCCGTACATACCTGTGGAATCATAATCTCCACCTTCACCGGTACCGTCTCTTTGATAAGACGGCTTGTTGCCAAGAGAATCGCCTCTATTTGCATCTCATAGATTTCAGGAAAAGTAATCCCCAATCGGACCCCACGATGCCCCAGCATGGGATTAACCTCCCGCAGAGTGCGAATTTTCTGAAGCATATCAACTCTTTTTTTGAGTTCGACTTCTTGGAGTGTGGTGAGCGTTTTGAGTATGTGCATATTTTCACTCAAAACCGCTTCCAATGCAGGGTTGACCATACAAAGCGCCTCAGAGATACATAGACCCTCTTTGAATGTCTCTTGATTTTTCTCAAGCATTTGAATTTCACGCTGTATTGCTTCCTCGGATGGCAAAAATTCGTGCAACGGCGGATCAAGCAAACGAATCGTCACAGGATAACCCCTCATCACCCGCATTATATCCACAAAATCCTCCACCTGCATCGGCAGTAACTGTTGCAATGCCTCTGTGCGTTTCTCGGTAGTATCGGCAAGTATCATATCTTGAAAGAGCCCAATACGCTCAGCTACATTAAACATGCGCTCTGTGCGGCAAAGCCCAATCCCCTCCGCCCCAAACCCAAGCGCCTTTTCTGCATCTTGAGGCGTATCCGCGTTTGCTCTCACCTCCAATCTGCGAAATTGATCCGCCCACTCAAGAATAGTCGTCAAATTTTCACTAATTTGGGGCTCAACCATAGCAATCTCTCCCAACCACACCCTGCCTGAGGTACCATCAATGGTTAGAAAGGTTCCAGGTGATATTTTATTGACCCCCACCGACGCCGTTTTTTCAAAGAGGTTAATTTTTATATCACCCGCACCCGAAACACATGGCTTACCCATACCCCTAGCAACAACAGCTGCGTGACTAGTTTTACCGCCCACTGATGTCAATATGCCCTGAGCTGCAAAAAAGCCATGAATATCCTCTGGTTTGGTTTGTTCACGCACCAAGATGACTTTTTTGCCGGCCCTGGCCTGTCGCTCGGCCTCATCAGCATCAAAAACGGCTTCCCCCGAAGCTGCACCCGGCGATGCACCTAACCCTGTTGCGATAGGGGCTATGGCATTTTTAGTATCAATCTGACAGTACATAAGCTGGGTCAGTTGGGCGGGATCTAGGCGCAGAAGAGCATCTTCTTTGCTAAGTAACCCCTCGTTAACCATGTCAATGCTGGTTTTCATAGCTGCAGTTGCATTCATCTTGGCTGTTCGGGTTTGGAGTATGTAGAGTTTGCCCTCCTGTATAGTGAATTCCAAATCTTGAACTTCATGAAAATTATGTTCCAGAATTTCACGAGTTTTACTTAATTCACTATACATCTGCGGCATGGTTTGTTGCATTTCTGCAATAGGATGTGGTGTTCGGATGCCTGCAACTACATCTTCTCCTTGTGCATTCTGTAGATAATCCCCAAAAAACACATTCTCTCCCGTGCCTGGATCTCTTGTGAAGGCCACCCCAGTTGCAGAGTTTTCACCCATATTGCCAAAAACCATGGTTTGCACATTAGCTGCCGTTCCATGCGCGATTTTTGGGGTGATTTTAAATTCACGCCGATAATCAATTGCACGTTTTCCATTCCACGACGAAAACACAGCTTCTATTGCCATAAGTAGCTGTTGATGAGGATCTTGCACCAAAGGCTTACCTGTGTGTCCTTGGATGATATGCTTAAAGATGCTGACCAGTTCTTGCATATCCTGCGCGCAGAGCTCAAGATCTTGGGTTATGTTGCGGTCTTTTTTGAGTTTCTCTAGGGCCTGATCGAATTCTTCATCACCAATACCCAATACAATATTGCCAAAAAGCGAAATAAAGCGGCGATAACTATCCCAACCAAAGCGCTCATCCCCACTACGTTTAATGAGTCCCTCCACAGTGGCATCGTTTATGCCTAAATTCAAAACTGTATCCATCATACCTGGCATAGAGATGGCTGCACCACTGCGAACTGAAACTAAAAGCGGATTATTGGGATCGCCAAAGCTCAAGTTCATTTTCTTCTCCACTTCGGCTATGGCTGTCTCAACTTGATCGATTAAACCTTCGGGAAATCGAAATCCGTTACTGAAATATTCCAGACAGCTCTGCGTTGTAATCACAAAACCCGGGGGAACAGGGAGACCGATTTGGGTCATTTCGCAGAGGCCTGCACCTTTGCCGCCTAAGAGTTTTTTGTTCTTTCCATCGCCCTCCTCAAAGAGGTAGACATATTTTGGATTTGAAGGTTTAATTTGGAAAAAGGTTCCCTGATTAGAACTCGAGCTGACTGGTTTAAGCAAAAACATCCCTATATATTCTATTTTTGATTTTGAAATAAAGCTGTGTGACTACAAAATCCAGACAACAACCATAATGTTGTTTGTTTTTTATTGTCTATTTCTTTTTATGCGGTTGTTTGGTTGGTGTTTTCTGTTTTTGGTGTTTTGTGTTATGTGCATGTGGCGGGTGTTGTTAGATGTTATATTGGGGGTGTTGTTGATGTTTTTTGTTTCTTTTTGGTTGTTTTTTGCTGGGTTTGTTTGGTTGGTTTGTGTTTTGTGTTTGTTTGCCCCCCGCAAATGGATTTGCGCCCCTCATGAAATTTTGTTTTTTGTTGAGGTGTTGAGGTACATTTTTGAAATCTACCTTGGATTGGCAAACGGGGTTTGTAGCGTGGTTTTTTTGTTGGGGGTTGTGAATTGCAATTTTTTTGTAGAAATGTTAAAATTTAGTCAGCAGTATTAGTTTATGCTGATAAACAGTTTGGCTTGGGTCTGTTGGCGTGGAAGACAAGAGCTATCTGGCGTCGAACACAATCTTTATATTTGTTATTGCTACATCTTGTCAAACTCAGCTACTATTGCTAAGCCCCGCAATTATCACATTGCGGCGGCTCAACCCGTACTGAAACGGCGAATTCGCCTTACAGGGATGATGGTGTTGGCCTCCAATTGCGGGGACATAAATGTGGACCTGATAAATTGCTCTATTAGGTCTGAATTGGGCTTTGACGTATAGAGTGGAATGTTTCTCCCTCCAAATCCAGGAGTAAGTAACAAAAATGCTAGGAGAATTGTGTCACAATTTCGTACCACACAAAAAACAAAAGTTCCGACAGAACAAACGGAGTGCATAACTCCGGTTGATCCTGCCGGACCCCACTGCTATCGGGATAGGACTAAGACATGCTAGTCGAGTGATTCAGGCAAAACGAGTCACGGCATACAGCTCAGTAACACGTGGCTAATCTGCCCTTAGGACAAGAACAACCCCGGGAAACTGGGGCTAATTCTTGATCGGCGAAGAACACTGGAATGTGTCTTCGCTTAAAAGATTTCACGTTATCCTCGTGAGGTTGCCTAAGGATGAGGCCGCGACCGATCAGGTTGTTGGTGAGGTAATGGCTCACCAAGCCTTTTACCGGTGCGGGCCGTGAGAGCGGGAGCCCGGAGATGGGCACTGAGACAAGGGCCCAGGCCCTACG
>NZ_WRFL01000105.1:0-4843 GCF_009778815.1 Candidatus Bathycorpusculum sp. | reverse complement strand
TGATCCAACTCCTTCTGCACCTGTGGTTACAGGTGAAACGGGTTGGAGATTCGTTGGTTGGGTGCCTGAGCCGAGTGCAACAGTTACTGGGAATGCTGTGTATGTGGCGCAGTGGGAGCAGGAAATGTTTACCGTACGTTTCGTAAATTGGGATAATACGCTTCTAAAAGAAGAACGTGTTGCATATGGTGGTTCTGCTACTGCCCCTGCAAATCCCACACGTACAGGCTACACTTTCACCGGGTGGAGTCACACATTTAACTATATAGTCTCTGATCTTACTGTTACAGCGCAATATAGGCAAAACGATAACACCGGCACAACACCCGGTGGTCCCTCTTCCCCCAGCACACCTCCAAGTACCAAACCCCCAACAACTCCCACACCTCCACCAGAAACATCGCCCTCGTCTCCACCAACGGAAGTTCCGCCTGATGGTGGTGAGGAGGAACCTTTGGCTGTTTGGGCACTTGTGAACCTTCTGCTAAGTGTAACAGGGGTCATATTGGCAATCATAATAATCATTTATACACTACTGCAAAAGAAACAAAAACAAAAAATACAGCAGAAAAACGCTAAGAACCAGAATGAAACAAAGTTCAATAATGAACAGAGTGGCGACAATGATAAACAACGCAGGAACATATGGCTATTTACAGCAATTGCCCTGGGTATTGCAGGACTTATAGTATTCATACTCACTGAAGACATGACCCGCCCAATGGCACTAGTAGACAAATGGACAATTGTAAACGCTATCATTTTTATAGTGGAAATAATCGCCATAGCTCTTATCTTCAAACGTAAAAAGAATAACGAAGAAAAAGTTGCGTATACAGTACATTACTGTTTACAGGGTACCACGACTCATGTGGGTTTAGGCAAGACTTCTGGGTTTGGCCCTGTTGGTCTTGCTGTAACCGAGATTGCACCCGATATTGTGGGATATGCGGTAACAGGTAAGAGTATGGTATCTTTAACTCTTGCTGAGGATGCATCGAAAAACGTGATTACCTTCTATTATGTACCAAATGGTAACGCTGAAAACTAACCGCAAAAATATTTAATCCGTAACTTTCGGTTTTTAGGTAATATGTGTTTTTGAGTTTTTGCATCACGTTGATTGGATCAGTGATTAACGTTTGATGTTTAAGTAAATTATCTCGATATTGATTTAATATCCTGATCTCTTAGCGAAATTACAATATACAAGCCTCAAAATAATAACTAACAAACGTATATTTTGAAAAACAATTAACCACCAACTAAACAAAATTTCAAAAACTCCCAACAAAACAAGCCAAACAATATCCATCGGAAAAAAGACCCAAACAAACATGCTAATCCCAAACAGAAACTACCACGGCCTCTTCCCCACACCAAAACCCACACCAACAATAAAAACAATCCAAAGCACAGGAACAACCACCACCCTAACACAAATCGCAAACCAACTACAACTCACAACCACCCTAAAACGCCTTCCCAACCAAACACAACCAACTCCTAACCCCCGTCTTCGACATGCTATGTCAAGGCAACACCATGACATACATCCAAGACTGGCTCAACCAAACCAAACCAAACCTCACCCAACCCCTAAACGACATAGACGCAAGTCAACTCTTCGCATCCATAAACCCACAATAAAAAACAACCTTTTTCACCAACTGGATAAAAACCCGTAAAGACAAAGAACACCACGTCTACGACGTAACCTCAATATCTACCCACTCAAACAACCTCGAACTAAAAGAATGGGGCTACAACCGTGACCACGACCACCTACCCCAAATAAACCTGGGAATCTACTACGGTGTAACCTCCCACATACCCACATACTACGCCCTCTACAATGGAAGTATCCCTGACAAATTCTACCTAGAATTCATAATGACCAACGCACAAAAACTAGGACTAAACACAATAAGTCTCATTTTAGACCGTATTTTTGTAACGGAGGACAATTTTAACTATCTCTATAAAAATAGTTATGATTTTGTCACGGCTTTAGATGCTGATAGGGTAGAAGCGCGTAAACTTGTTGATGAGAACAAGTCTGAGGTGCGTAAATCGGTTAATTGTATTGGGGCGTTTGAGGTTTATAGTCTTAAGTGTCCGGTTGAGCTTTATGGTCATAGGCTTTGGGCGCATGTTTATTTTGATGCGGAGAAGGCGGCGTTTGATTAGAAGGCGGCGTTTGATTAGAAGGCGGCGTTTGATTAGAAGGCGGCGTTTGATTAGAAGGCGGCGTTTGATTAGAAGGCGGCGTTTGATTAGAAGGCGGCGTTTGATTAGAAGGCGTTGTATTTGCGTATTGAGCGTTTGGAGGTTGAGCTTTTGAATATGAGTAAGCCGTGTAAGGGGGCGGCTAGGCGGTTTAAGGATTATTTTAAGGTAGAGGTGCTTTTAGATGAGGTGGAGGAGGAGACGGTGAGTTTTGTGTTGGATAGTGTGTTGGTGGATAGGTGGCTTGGTCGGGCGGGTTTTTTGTTTTGCTTAGTAGTAGTTCTGAGTTGAGTAGTGGGGAGGTGTTGGGTTTGTATCGGTAGTGGGGTATGGTTGAGAAGGGTTTTTGCGCGTTTAAGTGTGGTTTGGATTTTAGGCGTGTGCGTGTTCATTGGAATCGTACGTTGGAGGGGAAGGTGTTTGTTGGATTTTTGGCTTTGGTTTTGTGTTCTTATATGCAACGTGTATTGCGGGCTAGTGTTGAGATAAAGCATTTGTCGTTTGATAAGGTGTTGTTGGAGCTTGAAAAGATTCGTGTGGTAACTTTGGCTGATCAAACCCAAGCCGTCACACCCTTAACAAAGTTGCAAAGAACTATTCTTGAAGCTCTCAAAGTTCCCCTCGACACCCTATCCATGCAACCCGCCTAAATAACCTGTATATTACAAAAACACGCAGAATTCAGGTTTTATTATAAGTTTCAGCAGTATTGATTCTATCCCTGGTTAGAATCTCCTTCGGGCAAGTTAAGGCTGTGCAACACGTTTCATAAAAGCATACTCTTAATCGCTCTCACCTATCTCTTTACTGCTTTTATGGATTTGTCAAAGAAAATCCTTATCCGATAGTTGTCTTCAAACTTTAGAATGTTTTACCTGAAAGTTTTGGTGTCGTTTGCTTCTTTTGATATAGAAACGTGAGAAAAATTTTACTGTATGTTGGTTTATTGTGTTGTTATGCCAAGACCAATTACTAATGAAGAAAGAGAAAAAATAATCAAACACAAACAAAACAACGAAAATGAAGCTGATATTGCACGTTGGCTCTTTGTTAGCGAAAGCTCAGTAACAAAACTCTGGGCGCTATACCGAAAAACAGATTCTTATCTGCCAAACTACAAAAACTGCGGCCGCCCCTCAAAACTAAACAATAGCCAAATAACCCAAATCAAAACCGAAATAACAAAAACCCCCGACATCACCCTTCTGGAACTAATAGAAAAATTTAGCCTCCCCATATCCGAATCAGGCCTTAGTCGAATGTTTAAAAAACTGGGCTTAACATTTAAAAAAAGATGTTCTATGCAGCAAGACAAGATCATAAAGACAGCCAAAAGGAACGTGAACAATGGAAAATAATACAAAAGCATTTTTTGTTGAGGAATTTGGTTTTTCTTGATGGATCCAGCATAAATTGTGCTTTGTCGCGTCTTTATGGGTGGGCTGAAAAGGCTGAGCGGGTGGTTGAGGGTGTGTCTGATGGTAGGTTTCAAAGGTTGTCGGTTTTATCGACTATAAGACTTAGCGGGTAGAAGGTTTTGTCTGTTTTTAGAGGTACGTTGTGTAAGGAGTTGTTTGCGGATTATTTGCAGAATCGGTTTGCGCCAAGTCTTGGTGTGGATGATGTTTTGGTGTTGGATATAGTCGGTTCATCGGTCAAAGTTGGTTTGTGAGGTGTTTTCGCGGTGTGGAATTAAAGTGCTTTTTCTACTAGGTATTCTTCTGATTTGAATCCTATTGAGCTTATGTGGTCAAAAATTAAAGCCATTTTGTGAAAGTTGAAGGCAAGATGTTACAGGGGTTTTGTAGTGGCGCTGTCTTTTGCGTTAAGTAAATTTTCTCTTATCGATATTGAAAACTGGTTCAAACACGACGGGTGCATAGTAAAACATTAATCAAGTTGCTATAAACATATTGACACATGCAGATTGATGTTACAGTAAAAGGAAAAAAGGGATGATTTTGTTGGAAATTTATGGATATTGTCGAGTTTCAGGAAAAGATCAATGTGAGAGCAGACAGACCTTTGCAATGAGTGAACTACATATACCGCAGTCACACGTGTTTATTGACAAGCAGTCAGGTAAAAATTTTAACCGTCCTGCATACAAGACTCTTGTGGAGAAGCTTCAAGCGGGCGACCTTTTGTATATCAAAAGTATTGACCGCTTGGGACGCAATTATGAGGATATTCAAAATCAGTGGCGTATGTTGACAAAGGAGAAGGGTGTTGATATTTCGGTTATTGATATTCCGTTGTTGGATACTCGTCTAAATAAAGATCTTATGGGAACTTTTATTGCTGATTTATTTTTGCAGATTTTGAGTTTTATCGCGCATAACGAATTGACAACCATTAGGCAACGCCAGCGTGAAGGCATAGCGGCCGCAAAAGCAAGGGGTATTCGTTTCGGACGACCAGTCAAGGACGCGCCGAATAACTTTAGTGAATTGTTAAGGCGGTGGGGTGAAAAGCAACTAAGTACTGATGAAATTCTCGAAATATGCGGTATGGGCCAAGCCACTTTTTACCGCCGACGTGCTGAATACTTTACCATTAAAGGGCAAACTCCGTAACTATTCTCAAATACTGTATCAAATGGTGTACTTTTTGA
>NZ_WRFL01000104.1:0-5112 GCF_009778815.1 Candidatus Bathycorpusculum sp. | reverse complement strand
GCATATGGGGCAGAATATGATTTCGTGGTCGGTAAAGTTTTCGGGATAAACGTCAAATCTTTTTTCGCATCCTATACATTTAACCTTCAAATTTTTCACTCACTCCCATTTTTATGGTTTAATAAGATTGAACGAGACAACTTAGAATTGGTGTGATTCTTTTTGTTGCCTCGCTCTCTCTTTCCTTGTTAACTTTTGTCAGTGACTAAGTTAAAAGATCTGTGTGTAGAATACAATAACTATATGGAAAAAGCAGAAATTGATTTCTTAACCGACGCTTTGGACTAAGCATCTGTATGGTGATATCGCTATTTGACAAGTTTCATTCTTGGCGAGTTTTCGTTGACAAAAAATTCTCCAGTTCAATACCCATGTCCACTTTTATTTATTTTTTAAAGTATTTGGTGAATATGTATTTTATTTATCGATATATAGTTATGATATTGCTATTGATTTTATTAACTTAATATTTATAATTTGCTTTCTGCTAAAGATGGCTTAAAATGTTTGTATCTTTCAAAAGTGCAACAATTAAAAATGTTAAAAATTGTAAAGGCTATTCTTATAAGGGGATAAAAGTATGAAAAATCATAAAAAATATGGTAACCGAATAATGTCCATTTTTTTGGTGTCAGCTGTTTTTTTGTTGTTGTCTGTTGTTCCTGTTTCATTTGGCGCTACCATTAATGAACGTCAGGTGAAGGTGCCGTTAGTTATTGATGTGTCTTATGCTATTGCTGGGGCTCAGTTTACTTTTGAGTATTCGTCAGGTCTTGAATTTGTTTCTTATGAAAAATCAGAAGTTGTTTCCTCTGCTTTAACTACGCCTGTTGTGGTGAAAAATGGCTATACTTCTGTGGGATTTTATAATGCAGATAATAAATATGCACCTAAAGATGGTAAACTAGATGTGGGTTATCTTGTTTTCAATTGTTTAAATGATGATTCTCAAAAAGTTACCTTGACAGAGATTAAATTGGTGCAGATTGTTGATAATGGTGAGACACGTAGTGAGTTTCTTGCCCCTGTTGAAATCAAAGTATTGCCAGAAAATGACGTCAAGGGGTCGTCGGTAGGTGATAATAATAGTGCGTCATCAATTGATGCCAAGGGGTCGTCGGTAGGTGATAATAATAGTGCGTCATCAATTGATGCCCGGGATTCATCGGCAGATGATGACAGTGCTTCGTTAATTGTTGCACATGATTTGTTGGTGGATAATTCAGAAGGTTCTGGGATGTCGGTTGGTTTTTGGATTGCCATTGTGTTTTTGGTTGTTGCGGTTTGCGGCATTGGCGTTTTTATTGTCATGAAAAAACGCGTCAACATCAAATAACCTGCAGACTCTCTTTTCTTGAGTCATTCTATTTTGAAGTTGTAGGTTGACATTTTTGTTCTGCATGATGTAAAGAGTTGATAACAAGGTTTTATTGCACATCAAAAGAGGCAAAAAGTGCAGTTAGTTAAATATTTGTTTGGTTTGCAGTCTTTCGCAGTGTTTGTGGTAACTGTTACTAGCGTTATTTTACCTTAACGAATATATATTTTTTATAGAAAAATATAGAGACAATATAGCTATTGAATCTATTAACATATTTTTTATAATCAGCGTTTTGGATTTTACTCCATAGAAAGCGTTGCTTTCTTAAAATCTACTAAAGGTAAAAATGAAATGAATGGACAAATATCAAAAATTTTAGGTAAAACTTTTTCTTACCATAGGAGAAAATAGAAATGAAAATACACACAACAACTATAAAAAAAGTAAGCGTTATGTCCACGCTACTGGCCGTTATACTGGTGGTCTCCATGTTTACAGGAGCCATATCGATGGCGACAGCGGCAACAACAGGACAATCAGGGAATTTTGTCATCACCAGTCCCTATGCAAATGTGGACTGGAATACGTATGGTCAATACAAGGCAGACTTTCATTCTCACTCAACAAACTCTGATGGCAGTAATACCGTAGCGCAAATGGTCGAGGATCACTACGCCAAAGGTTTTGACATTTTCACAGTAACTGATCACAGTGTTCTTACTGAGAACTGGGATAAGGCCGCAAAAGGTGCAATTACTACCGAGCGCAAAGCTGAAATCGAAGCAGGTGTAGGACGCGACGGTAAAGGTATGATTGACATTGATAACTGTGACGAACAATCAGCCACAGACCACATAAATTCATTCTTTGCTAATTATAACGATGTTACTGGCGGAACACGGACAATGGCCAGCACGATAGCAGCGGTTGAGGCACTGGGTGGCATTACTCATATCAACCATGCGGGCCGATATACCGGTGGCGCGGCTGGCGGAGCCAACGGAGCAGCTGCATCTAACAATCCAGCAACCATAAAGAAATATGTAGACCTGTTTATGGCATATCCATCCTTGGTAGGTATGGAGATAGTAAACAAACAAGATGACGAGTCTAGAAGTGACAAGATTCTTTGGGATAACATCTTAACGCAAACAATGCCAAATGGCCGTTTTGTATGGGGATTTGCTAACGATGATACTCATTCTGTTGGTGCCACTGGTTTTGCTTGGAACGTTATGCTTATGCCCGAGCTCACACAGTCTCAGACAAGAACTGCTATGGAGACTGGTGCTTTTTATGCTGTTAGTCGTATTGATCGTCGTGAAGGTATAAATGCATTAAATCTTGCGCTCACTACTCCAAGTATTACAAATATTGTGGTTGAAGGCAATACAATCACCATAACTGGTGCTGACTATGATGTAATTGAGTGGATATCTGGTGTTGATGCTACAACTGGAATGGTTAATGTCATTGCCACAGGTGCATCTATTGATGTTAGTAACTATGCTGATGTTATAGAAAACAATTATGTCCGTGCACAGCTTAAAAGCCAAAACGGCATCGCATACACACAACCCTTCGGCGTTACTGGCCCAGTGTCTGCTGTTGTTACTTTGAGTGGTGTTACCAATGTTGTTGTTGGTAATGATGCTACATACACTGTTTCTGTTGGTGATGTAAGCAAACTTGCTACTGTTACTCTCCAGTTTGAAGTTGACGGTGCATACTTTAGCGGCAAATCTTTCACTGGTCTTAATGGGTTTGATGTTCTTGGTGATGTTGAGTGGATCCAGGCTGGCAATGGTGTTTGGACAGGTCGTGTTACTCTTGTCAACTTTGGCGGTGTAAGTAGTATTGGTGCTTTGGATATTTTTGAGATGGTGTTCTCTTCAAACAGCAAGTTGCTTGGAACTACTGATGTTAAACTGGTTAATGCTGTCTTAAGCGGTTATGATGGTGCTGATGTGGCTGTCTACATTGATTCTTTGATAGCAAATGGTCTTGTACAAACCTCGATTGGTCAATACTTCTCAAGGTATGATGTTAATCGTGATGGTGTTGTTGATCAGCTTGATCTTACCACGGCTCAGTTGTTCTTTATGGCCAAAGAGGGCGATGCTAACTGGAATACTGCAAAAGCTGCTGATGTAAACGGTGATGGCAGAGTCGATATCGAGGACTTGATCCTCATTCTCAAAAACATCACATGGTAAACCCTCCCCCATAATCTTTTTTTATTAAAAAGCTCACCAATAATCTGCGTTTTTATTGTAAACGTTTTTGCTTATAACTAAATTACACACAAACATAGGTATTGCTCCGTTGACGTGGCCATAATGCCGTAAACCGTCACCTTGTCCTGCGGACAAGAAAACCCAAGCGATTTTTACTGGTCGAGAAATATCCAAAACACCGTTTTTTGTTTAGACCAAACCCGTTATATGCTTTCTGTACGGCTATTTCAATAGACATTTTGACAGCCTTTCCAGGAGTAAAATTATCTGAAGAAAAAAGTTTGTAAAGTTGCGTGATAAACGTCACGTTTCAGGGTTTTCCACGAAGAATGCTTCACAAACCGATTTCGTTTCACCTATTATGTCTAACTGCTCGTTAAACAATGTGGAGAAAAGACGGCAACGAAATATCAGCTTTAAAGCCCAACAGACGGCAACGTTTCTATTTCGCCGTTTATGTAGTGACCTATCAAAGCGCCAATCTGACTGCCCTGTTCCCAGACAGGTAGCGTTTCGACAGCGACGCATAAATCTTTGGAAATATCCACATCCGGCCCAAACAAACGTCTAGCCCCGCTGACATCACAAACGCCTCCAACACCGCATGTCAAACAAGCTACGTTGCCACTAATGTGGAACTGCGCCACATGGTTGAACTTTTCCATCTGCATAACAATTGCCAAGCTCGAAAGCACTTTCTGGGCAGTTGAGGACTCTATGCTTGATACGACTGTTACAGCAATTCTGCCTTGATTTAAACTATGCAAATGCCTCATCGACCACAACCTCTCAATAAATGCCTTTGTATAACCATCTATCATACGATACGGCGCATATCCACCGATAACAACAGCTTTAGACGCCAATAACTTTTTGGCAAGTTCTGGAAAATCATCATTAACCTTGCAAACATTATCTTTAACACAGGCTTTACATGCCCGACAAGGTCTTACTGTGATGTCACTTAATTTGACAAACTCATAGCTTAGTCCGCTGGATTTTAGTATATGTTTAATGAATCTGTCTGTGTTGCTGTTTGGTATAGGGCTTCCGGATATACCGATTATTTCTTTGTTCATTTGGATTTTTCCTTTCGCGAAATTTGCTTATATTATGTCATAACGTAACAATAATAAATAAATTTTTCAACAGGTTGATAAAAAAAGAAAGTTTGTTCTTAAAGTAGTTGATCGTAGTGCACGAAGAGCTGTTGCCTGGGTCCTTAGTAAGTGTAGTGTTGTAACATTTAGACAACTCTAGCAAAGTTAGGCATCTAACTGTCGTTTACACTGATGATTACTATATCACTTGGGACGTTGGAGTCAACCAGGTAAACAATGTTTCTTTTATTTCACCTGATGAGTTAACATAATTATTTTATCACATCATGTAGAGCTAGGTAACTTCACTCTCTAAAATATATAGTAAATCACATATTGCTTTGACCGCATTATAAGTTAGGATATAGATGTTTTAGTTTACCTCTTGCTTGTTTTGTGGTAAAATGCCAATCTATCTGCTTACCCGAACCATTTCGATCTGCCGCCCAAACCG
>NZ_WRFL01000103.1:0-5162 GCF_009778815.1 Candidatus Bathycorpusculum sp. | reverse complement strand
GCATAATTCTTTGATAACTCTAAATCTGCACAAAAACGATATTGAGGTTTTGGCGGTTCAACGTCTCCTACGACTTCTACGTCAAGTAGGGTTCGTATGATATTTGTCATCTGCACTCGTGCATGCTCATCATGGAACTGGAGAAAAAACCTAACCAACGCCCGCTCATCACTCCCACAACAACTGCCCTCTTTGGGGGCGACAACAAAAAACCTAAAAGGCTTACCCAAATTATGCAACACATCTAAAATAGGGGCAAAATTTGCAGCCTCCAACTTGGAAGTAATAAGTGGTCTAACCTCAACCCAACAATTATTTTCTGCTAAATCCATCAAGCAACGCCGTCAACTTTACATCCCTCTAACTTTAAAAAAACCGAACGGCAAACCTGAGGGGAGTACAATTCAGGTACATATGAGAATAGCTAAGTTGTATTGTTAGGTATTTTTGGTTTATAAGATACTATAACCGCTTCTCTATCCTTGTCTGTTTGTAGCAGCAGGCTTAGGTAGGGCTGCCTTTGTGTGGGGTAGTGATAATATTTTACAATATGTTTCGCACCCGCATTTTTTAGGGTTTCATGTATGACTTGTTCGAACGTTTCAGATATGTTGGCCAGTTGGGGATCTCTAGGTGTGTGTTCGATTATGGTTGTTTGGTATTGGCTGTCGGGTTTGTTTTCATTTTTTGTGCAAAAGCCTGTGTGGTCTATGTGGACTGAATTTAAGGTGCATTGTGAAGGACCAGTTGATTGGTTATTTGTGCTGTGGTGTATGCAGTTAAAATTTTCACATTGAATTACCATCATCGTCATTTAACCTCGCCAATTAATACTATTGTTGTTACTTGTTTGTTTTTTAGTTTTCTTTTGTAAATGCTGTGTGTTTGCTCCATTGTCTTTTTTTGCACTTAGGACAAGTTACTCTTCGAGTCGCTTTGGTGCTGTTTTTGATGCTGGTTGACCAATCCTTAAAGGTTGGGTTGAATTTTTCGCCACACTCACAGCAAACATAGGAACTTGTGCCATACATAGAGGCTACCAATAGACAAGTGCTTGCTACCGCTAAGGGAAGGTTTATCCAGTGAACCCAAGTTGGGAGTCCGTAATCGGTTGTCAAAACAAGCAGTAAAACGCAAAGAGTTATTGCGATGAAAAATTGAAGTAAGCCGCATAGTAAAACAAGTCGTTGCCTTTGCTTTGTCATCAACATTTTTTATCCTCCTTATACCGTGTTGTTAGGCTAAAAAAAGTCACGCTTTTTGAGCGAGCTATTTTTCCATGGCTTTTTTGGCAGCGATTTCTATGTCTTCGGCTTTTATGGTTTTTCTGCCGGCGTGCATTGCAAAGTCTAGGGCATCTTTGGCAATTTTTATGCCTATGTTTTGGAGGGCTTCTGCGAGTTCTTTTGCTGCTGCTTCACTTACGCGGTCTGCTCCGGCTTTTTTACATAATCTGTGCATTGGGGCTGTAGCTATTTCTAATTCAGTCATAATAATAACATCTCGTGCTTCTTTTTCTAATTAAAGCAATATTTAACATTTATCATAATTTTTATAGTTGCCACGGGGTCTGTGCGTTAGTTTTTGTGATTGGTTTTTAAAAGTCTGTACCTTAGTTTTTGATGTAGCATGGATAAAAATAAACTCAAAGCACTATTGTGGAAGCGGCGTCTTGTTGCAAAACAGATTTCTGCTCTTTTGTTATCTTTTTTGGTTGTTTTGTCGGTGGGGTTGCCTGTTTGTTTGTTAGGTTTGACTTCTGCTCAGGTTGGGTCGGGTGAGGGGGAGGTTAGGGTTAGTCTTGTGCCTCTTTTGGATAAGTATGGTCAGCCTGCGGTTAATGCTGATGGTACCTTTTATCCCAACGACAAATTTGAACTATCTTATAGTGCCGCGTTTGTATCAGGTGTTGTTTTTGAAAAGGTAGAGGTTAGCTATGACTCTTTGGTGTTTAACTTGTTTGATTGTAGCAGTGACTTTGGTGCTGAGGTGGGCTGGGGGTCTTTTGAAGTTTTACCCTCTGCCCCTGCAGGAGTATATTCTTTCTGTTTTAGTGCTTGGGGTAGTCGTTTTTCTGCATCTGAAAATACCACAACACCTGTAGTGGTAGAGACGGTGGTTAGCGTTCAAGTTGTAGAGTATGACCCCCACTTCACCGTAGCACTTACCTACACAATTCCAACTGGCAGTGGCTCAAGCTATGACAAACCCTTTGCCCTAATCATACGCTATGACGGCAATGGACCCACTTTTAATCTTAATCAACGCGCTATAATCGACGATTACACATGGACGGGATACGCACAAAAACTCCCCGACATGAACAGTGATATGCAGCAAGCCCTAACGCCCAATCTTACGGTTTCTAGTTTTCTTAACCAAACCTCCAACAACCAATTTCTAACCCAAGGCTTAACCACAAAAACCAGCCAACCAGCCTTAAATGTGGATGGAAAAAGCTACCCAAACACTGAACTACCCTTAACGTTTCTTTGGGAAGCAAACAACCATCATACCTTCATCTGGACAAAAATCCTCCCAGCAACAGACGGCTCAGATTATGTTGAGTGGTTTGAGTGGCAAGCCAGCCTCATCTTCCCACCCGCAATAAACCCCAACTTGGATAATCAAAATGTAAGTCAGGAGGATTTGCAAAATCAGCTCTTAGACCAAATAAACTCTCCAAATGGAACCCTAACCACCACACCCTTTGGCAACACCATCACAGCCATGTATAGCCATAATAAGAACATAGAGCAAATCGCCAAAAACACTGGAGTAAGTAAAAATCAAACACTACAGCTCCTCAACACCACACCCCAATACTTCACTTCGCAGGAGCGTTATGCTAAACTCCAATACCAACTCGACTCAAAAGTGGCTAAAGAAATCATTAACCAAAATTTCACAAACACCCTTTACTATAACCTGACACTTGGTTGCAACCTCTTTGGTACCCCAAGGTATTTTGTCGCTAACATTACCTGTGAGCATGAATACTTTGACAAGCCAATTAATGCAACGGCCTACAAATGGAACCCAACCCAACAAAACTGGATCACCGACAATACCGTTAGCATAGAAGCCACATTTGAATCTGCCCTAAATACAACTATCACCGATATTTTGCGCTCAAATCTTGAAGAACAAACAAACGACCCAACAGCCCTCAAAATGGCCATGTCCGACCTTTATGATTCAGGCCCCCAAACCTTCAAAGACACAGGCACAATAAACGCCAACCTAAAACGCACAAGCCCCCTATACTACAACCTCAAAATAACCGCTGGGCAACAACAAAAAGAAGTTACCCTGCAAAAAACAATACAACTCAACTTTCAAACCAACAACACCTACAACCTGCCTCTAAACTTTGACCCCAACTCACCCCTACAAATAACCGTCCTATCCGACAGCTCTCAAAACACCATACTAAACCTAAATGCACCCGTAGAACTTGGAGGACTAACCAACATAACAGTTTATCAAATAACCAATCTACCCACAGAAAACTGGAACGTCCTTCAAAAAAATCAGCTTGATCTTAAACTGCTCAAAACCCTACAACTAACCATGCCCCAAGAACAAATCCAAATGTCCCCGCAACACGAACAATTTATCCAATACTACCAAGGATATAGCACAGTATTTGAAGACATTTTAAGCTTTCACGGCCAAACCCAAATCGCAGTACAAAAAGACAAAACCGTAACCGCTCTAACAAAACAAGGCGAAGCACTACTCTATGTAGAAGCCACAAACATTTGGGGCACCACTTTCCACCAAATCACCCCAGTACAACCCTACTCTGCACCTAAATGGGAAATCCCCCTAAACGAAGCCACCATATACCTCATAGCAATTATCATCATTGCAATAATTGTAAGCTTTCTTCTGTACATAGTACGAGTAAAGCAGTAACTCATAAACCATCAAGTATTAACAACAAACAAACCTTTTCTATTCCCCACAATTAACCAAAAAAACACGCTCTACAACAAACAATAAGCACTACTGAGACTTATCTTATCCAGTGAAATTTAATTTTTTCCTGTTTTTCAATAACATCAAATTCATGATGATCAGCCGTTAACAATTCCCCACCAGAAACTGTGGTTTCAGCAAGAGCTATTGAATCCGCAAGCGAAATCCTATATGAAGCCTTAAACCGCCCTGCTTCATTAAAGACCCTATCAGTCAATTCTGACTGTATCATAATAGGCAACTCTTTAATCATCAAGAGTTCTTCATCAGCCTTTGTCTTTCCTACATTACGATAAATGTCATAATAAATTTCAAGCAGATTAAGACTATTCATACAAATTTCGGCTTTACCTTGCTTTGCACATTTCAAAATAGCCGTAACAACGTCTGCACCTTGTTCATCGCGTAAAAAAGCAATTAATGCACAAGCGTCCATGACGTAAAACGTGTTCATTCTTCTAGTTCCTTATCTGCGTGTTTGCGCTCTAAAAATTTGTCAACTGACATCTCGGGATGATTAGCCAGTGAGCCACGTAGTTTGCTAATGTAGTCAATTGGTTCCTGTATGGGGATGAGGTGAATTTCGCCATCTGTTTCACGGACTTTTACTTTTTCTGTTCTAATTAATTTGGATAAGGCTTCAGGTAAGGTTTTGGTGTTTAATACAGTTTCAGTCATGGCATTCACCTTTTTCTAAAGGAGTTAATTTGGGTTAATCTCATAGTCATGTCAACCCGCTATTTGTTAATAACTACTCATACTTGGTGTAACGTGTATATCTAGTTTTGTGTGAGGGTTATACAAGCAAATGCGCAATTATACTGCAATAGTTTTTTGTTGAGTTTGTGTTTTTCTTGTTTTTAAACTGTCAGGTCTTTTTTTATGGTGTAGTTAGTGAAGTTTCAGCTCTGGCGTACTGGTCAAATTTATAGGAAAATTCAAGGTGTAATGGGTAGACTAAAGTCTAATCGTGCTTTGCTTGGAGTGGACGCAGGAATTCTCATTGCGTTTTTCACCATTACTATGCTTGTTATTTATCTTGCAACGCCAGTGATTATGTCAACCTTATTTAATGTGATAATTGGTGGTCCTGAAGGCATCTATTCGTATCTTTTAGAGCTGCCTTTGATAGCTGCTCCGGGTAGTAGTGGGGGGACTTTGGGGCAACAACTCGGCGT
>NZ_WRFL01000102.1:0-5293 GCF_009778815.1 Candidatus Bathycorpusculum sp. | reverse complement strand
TTAGACGTGCTGATGGTAAAGAATGGTTGTCTGAAATTCCAAAAAAAGTTGAAACTCTAATAGAAAAACTCGACATCAAAAACCTATTACCCCAAAACTTGGGAAGTTAGGGTTAAAAAAACAGGCACCTACAAACCACAACCACTCAACTGCGGCAGAAAACCAAAAGTCACCAGCCAAACCATGACCGCCATAGTAACAAAAATCAAACAACAACCCGACATAACCCTAAACGAACTCATAGAAGAATTCGACCTAAAGATAAGCCAAACCGCCCTCTGCAAACGCCTCATAAAACTTGGCTTAACTTTTAAAAAAAGACACTACATGCAAAAGGGCAAAAACGTGCTGATGCAGTGGAAAAACGTGAAAGTTATCGCGGGTATCAAAAAGAACTAGATGTATCAAATGTCTACTGGTTTGATGAGAGCGGTGCAAATTGTGGTATGACGCGTCTTTATGGGCGCTCATTTTCGTATGAGCGTATTTATGAGTATGTGCCTGATGTGCGCTTTGAGCGTGTGTCAATTATGGGTGCGTTGGGGCTTGAGGGGTTTGTTGCGCCTTTGACGTTTAGGGGTGCTTTGAATAAGGAGGTTTTTGGGGAGTATGTTAGGCAGGGTCTTGCGCCTGTTTTGAAGGCGGGGGATGTGTTTGTTTTGGATAATTCATCGGTTCATAGAGCTGCTGATGTTTTGTTGCCTTTGGTGGGGAAGGGTGTTGTGGTTGTGTTTTTGCCGCCTTATTCTCCGGATTTGAATCCGATAGAGTTGGCTTGGTCTAAAATCAAAGCGTATTTGCGAAAGGTAAAGGCTCGAACTATGGATGAGTTAAAAACGGCGATTTTGCAAGCAATGAAAACAATAACTGAAATCGATATTGCGGGCTGGATCACACATTGCGGCTATGGACTATAAAAAGTCAATCTGCTATAACACCGGTATAAATTAAATGATGGAATAATTTTTTGACTGCTGTAAAAGTGGGTTGCATAGGGTGGGACAGCGGGATAGGCGGTGAATAGACAATGTTTAGAGGAGAGGGAGGGGAAGATGCCTATTTAGCTGTCCCGATGGAAGCATAGCACGATGCGGCGGTGCATCAGTGTGTCATACTCCATGTTCCCTTGCATGGTATTGTATGGTTTTGTTTGATTTAATGCTAAGTATACGAACAAAGTGTTCAACAGTTAGACATCTGTAAAAATATTGGTAACTGTTCAGTCGGGGTTGTTTTGAAATAGGGTGGTTGTTGTTCCTGCAAGTATTCCTGAGACAGCACTAAAGGCAGACATGTTTTGTTTAAGAGCCTCTACCAATAATAGAGGAGATCTTACCAAAATTCTTAGCCCCCAAAACTGAGCGAAAACCACCCGACACCTTCTGCTTCACCTCCACACACCATATATCACGCTCCGCTTGATTGTTATCAAAAGGCACACTAAAATCCTCCAAAAACCGACAAACCTCTGCACGGTAAACAATAAACCGATCCAAAAGACACCACGACCCAGAACGCCCCCGATGCCCCTCCAAAAGAAGACTCTCCCCCAACCCCACCTCCAAAATACACCCATACTCCAAAGCAAACCCCTCACAATAACCATCAGGCAACTCACACAAACCCTCCTCTTTACAACGCTCAACCATTTGCTTAGCTTCACACAAAAACCCCATCACCAAACCCGCCCACACCTGACCCGTATTCTCAACCACACCCAAAAGCTCACGCAACAAATGCACATTACACAAAGCGTGTTTACAATTCCCATACTTAAAATAGGGCTTCCAACAATCATACACCGCCACCCCTCAAACTCCTTTAACACACCATTATCATCAATAGACCTCCTCGGGATTTAGTTCCTGTTTTCAAAGTTAATTATGCCGCAAATTAGTGCCATTCGTAGTCCAAACCGTTTTCTACGATTACGATACCTATTAGCCACAATCTTAAACACCTTAATTTTCGCATTAATATGTTCAACTAGAATTCTTATACGCGCAAGACGTCTATCTCAGCTTTATCTTCAACACTTAACACACCCCCTTTGGGCTTTTTCTTAGGCGTCAAACTGTTTTTATGAAACTTTAAAATCCCCTGATAACCACTATCCCCATCAACCAAAATACACCCCAAAACGTTCTCACCCACACTTTGCTCATAGAGTTTAAAATCATGCATGCTACCCACAGCATGAGCAGTACAGATTATCTCATGGGTTTTAGCATTCACAATTAACTGAGTTTTTAATGTGTGACGTTTCTTTTTACCGCTGTAGTAGCGTCGCTGGTTTTTTTAGGACGCTCAATGGGACTCTCAGTAACATCAACTAGAACAATTTCTATTTCCGGATGCTCCAAAAGAGCCCCTCGACCCAACAAACTAAACTTTTTACTTTTAGCCAATGAATTCTCTACCCAAATAATCACATCATGAGTTGTGGCTTCGCCTACTTCAAACTCTATACTTAATTCTAGTTGGGTGACGTATTGTCGCCAATACTTAAGGGTCATAAGGAGCATGTCTTGTATGGATAGTTTGGCGTGTCTGCCTCGGCGTTTATGTTTTGCTTGGTATGCAAGGGTTAATATTTCAACCATGACGTCAAAGGTTTCTTTTTTTACCCCAATTACTTGTTTAAAATCTTCATTACTTAATTCTAAGGCTTTTTCATACCGATCCAAACTACCAAACACAGATTAAATCCTCTTTAAGCAAAACAAGCACAACCCAACTATTTATAAATACCGAGGAGGTCTAATACCCACCCGACCACGCTTAGGATGCACCGTAACATAAGTAGCCAAACTATTAGAGGCAGTATGTAGCCACACCATATCACCCTCCACACCAACCCCTGTCTCATCAGAATTTAAAACAGATGCATCCTTCAACATAGCAGGAATCTCGTTTAGAACCATCTCACCTTTTTGGGCAAACTCGCAGACATGATTAACAATAGTACCCCTCGATAGAGCTATGTTAAAGACATCCTCAAAGATTTTTTGTGTTTTATCATATCCCACCATGGCATAGTGGGTGAGTAGCACCGACATTGCTCTAATGCCTTCTCCATATTGTATGCGAGACGTTATGCCTTTGGGGTATTGTCCCAGATTGGTTGTTTGACAGTTTGGGCAGACTATTTGGGTTTGTTCATAGCGTGTGAGGTTTGTTTGTATTTTGATGTCTATTTTGTATCGGCAGTCTATGATGGCTCCATTTGTGTCTGCAAAGTTGGTGTTGTTGCATTGTTTGCAGATTTGGGGTTTTAGGGTTATGGTTTGGTCGGGTTGTTGGGTGATTTTGAGGCCGTGTCCTTTGTGTCCGGTTTGTCCTCCGGGTTTTTTGCCAGATCTTTTGCGTTGTGACTTTGGTCTTTTCCATATTGGGTCTTTTGAGGGCGGGGTGGAGCTGTTTTTGCTGTTTAGGTTTAGACGGGCTTCAAGATCAGCTATTTTTTGTGTCATTACCTGTAATTGGTTGTGCAGGGTCAGGATTATGTCAATAAGTTCGTTTTTGCTGAGCTTTTCTAAATCTGACCGTTGCGTAATGCTTACTCAATCTACCACAGAACTAACACTATGTAAACAATGTGCACACCAACCACTCAAAAAGGATCACCCGACTGAATAGTTACAAAAAATAAAAAAGGTTATTGTGTGTCGAATGTAGGTGCAGAGGAGTTAGGCTCCTCTGTGTTGTCTGCACTGCGGCTCTTTTGGTGTTTGAAAACAAAGATTATTGCTATGATCTGTACTGCAAATATTATAACATCCACGATAGTCCAGCCATCTACTAGAGTCATTGTTCTGCTCATGTCTTCGGTGAGTAGGAATACGATGATGCCTGCTATGCCCATGGCAAGTGCTACAGCTAGCCAGAGGTTGCGGTGTTGGCTTTTCTGTTTTTGGTTTTCGTTATTGTTGGGTTGGTTTTCGTTATTGTTGTTGGGTTGTGTTGTTTTCTTTTGTTTTTTATTGTGTTGCAGTAGTACGTAGATGCCTATTGCGATAGCTAGTATAAGCCCTGCTATGCTTAGTACCAAGTTTACAAGAGCCCACATCTGCACTGGTTCTTCAGTATTGTTGCTTGAGGGCGGAGGTATAGTTGGAGGCGGGGTTGTGGTTGGTGGCGGTGTGGTTGTTGGTGGGGGTGAGGTGGTTGGAGGTTTTGTCTGAGACACGCCGCTACCGCCTCCGCTGTTGCCGCCTCCGCTGTTGCCGCCTCCGCTGTTGCCGCCTCCGCCGCCGGAAGTAGTGGTGGTGTAGTAGAATATGAGGGTATTATCGGTAGCATTTAGGATGGCGGTTATGGTTGTGGGTACAACTACGGTGTAGCCTGTGATGTTTATGGCGGTTTCAGTTATGGTGGCGCCCATGGTTTGACCCGATACAGTTTTACTTGAAGATAGGGAGGTAGTGGTGTTTTGGAGGTAGTAGTAAACGGTGTATTGGATATTGGTGTTTGGAGTATAGTAAAATATAATGGTGTTATCGTCAGCGTTTAGGGTTAGGGTTTGGGTGGTGGGTGCGATTGGAGTGTAGCCTGCAATGTTTATAGCAGATTCAGTTATGGTGCTACCCATGGTTTGGTCTGTAACAATTTTACTTGGAGATAGAGAGACTGTGGTGTCTTTTAGGTAGTAGTGTATGGTATATTGGATGTTGGTGTTTGGAGTATAGTAGAATACAAGTATGTTATCGTCAGCGTCTAGGGTTAGGGTTTGGGTAGTAGGCTGAAGTGCACTGTAGCCTGCAATGTTTATAGCAGATTCAGTTATGGTATCGTCCATGGTTTGACCGGTTACGGTTTTGCTTGGAGCTAGAGAGATTGTTGTGCCTTTCAGGTAGTAGTGCACAGTGTATTGAATGTTGGTATTTGGAGTATAGTAGAATATGATGATATTGTTGTCTGCGTCTAGGGTTAGGGTTTGGGTAGTAGGCTGAAGTGCACTGTAGCCTGCAATGTTTATAGCAGATTCAGTTATGGTGCTACCCATGGTTTGGTCTGTAACGGTTTTACTCACGGCTATGGGAATTTTTGAGTTCTGTAGATAGTAGTATACTTTGTAGGAGACACTGCCTGGGGTCCAGATGGCTGTTAGTGTATAGTCTCCTGTTGATCCCACAGCAAGACTATAATTAGTTATTGGGCCAAAAGTGCTTGTGTTGTTTTTAATCATCCAACCTTGAAAGTCATAACCTGCTTTAGTTGGATCAACTATTAGCAGGGGAAGGTCTGTTTCATCATATGCCGACGGATTGTTTTCATCATTAAGACCTCCGTT
>NZ_WRFL01000101.1:0-5347 GCF_009778815.1 Candidatus Bathycorpusculum sp. | reverse complement strand
CAAGTGGCCGATTGCACATATGCCAAAGCTTGCCATGATGCAAACGATTAGTTGGTTTGGGGTGTTGGGGAACAGGTAGGTGTGTAGGGTTTGTAGGGGTAGAAGGGCAAAAAACAGTAGCAGAGGAACCTCGATTAGTAGGGGGAAGAGTATTGTGGCTTTTTTGAAGCCCGCATTTTTTGTTAGCCATACGAAGAGTTTGTTGCGTTCATTGTTGTGAAATTGGTTGGGGTTTTCGAGGTAGAACCTGTGGGTTGAATGTAGATCAAAGCCTAAACAAAACAACCACCCTACAATAAACAATGCGTGGGTTTGGGGAAAAATGGCAGATAAGAAAAGAAAGGTGGGGATGGCTACTATTAGGGTTAGTAGTTCTTTGAGCGGCATCTTTGGTCAGTTTAGGTGACAGAGTTTGTTGTTTTTGGGTTTGTTGGGTTTGTGCGGCTTAGTTGGATTCCACCATAAATCAATCCAGCGATGACGACCACGACACCTATGTACATCAAGAGCTGCAAAAGATTATCAACCGCACTAATCAATTCAACGGGCAGACCTGCTTGCATCGTTGTTACATTCCAGCCCGTCACCCAAAAGGCAACTGGTTTGGCAACCGCCATAAGCACCCCTGCAATAACACATCCAACCAAAACTTTCTGTGCGCGAGCCTGCTCCTCAGGACCCTCTGATCGAACAAGAGGCAACGACCGATAGACAAACAACGTGGTAGTAAGTAATGCAATAAGCGTAGGCAACACATTTGAGCTTAGAAGGTTAGAAAACAATAGGGTTACTGTTGAGGTCAACTTAGTTTGTCTCCTTTGTCTTTTTTGAATTCGAACTCGAACCTGATGTTGAATACAACTTGAGGGTTGTTTTGAATTTGTGGAAATATTTGCTAAAAAAGCCTGAAATGCCTGTTAGCATTTTACATTTAGAGATTTTTTTACATACAGTATTATTATGCATATAGAGACCTAAAAATAGAGTACACAGAAATTTTTAAAGCCCATAAGACCCACACAGAAAAATGAAGCCCCCAGAGGCACTATATGCACTCTAAGAGCACTCTGAACTTTATTGGACAAATTAAGCCTTTAACCATAACAACAGGTTGGTTAACTATTAATGTCAACCATGATGCGATTGATGTTTCTTAATGTAATTGGAGCCAAATTTTTGTAGGTCTGTAAAATTGCATCATAAAGACTTCCAGTGTAACTTTGTGCCTCAATCGAAACGGCTACATGATATTTAATGCTCTGAGCATTGAACTTATTACGATCAATTGCCTGCAAAGTCAGATATGGATTACGCAAAGAAGAACCTCGCATACGCTGATGCTTTTTGATAACCGTATCCCACTTGTAATCTTTCACCCGTAAATCATCTTCAGAACGAAAAGACTTTGGTGTACAACTCATAGGAAACGGTGATTTCTTATAACCCTCAGCAAGAAGATTTTGCTCCCTTTCTATGTCAGCAGCTTTGCACAAATTTAACCTCTTTGTGAGCGGTTTTTGAGTCTTAGGGTCTTCCTTAGTATACTTAAAGACATCTGTATGGGGAATAAAAACATCGTCTATGCAATCATTTGTATATGCGTCGGGATCGTTTGCATACGGAGCTACTATCGTTGTAATAGTCCACGATATGTTAACCATGCCTTTAATGCTGTTAATGTTGGGAGCAAATATGGGCAAATTAACTATTTGTGCTGGCTCAAGTAGCCCTGAATATAGAATAGTCACTTTTTTGTCATCACAAGACAAAATCTCATCCACATCTTCAAGACAAAAACCATGACCCTGCTCGTCTAGTGTGAACTTTTTATTAAAACGGGCAGTATGTATCAACAACGTTCGGCCAAGATGCGGTGCAATGTTATCACTCTTTGCCATAAGCTTACCAATCTTATGCACCGTATATGGAGAGGAAAAACTAGTACCATACGATGTTGCTAGCGAATCTGGTTTTGAACCTACTAAAACAAATGGGCGATCAATACTCCCTCCAAAATCAAGCAAATCAGGTTTAATCTTAGCACCTTCTCGTCCACGCCCAACACAACTATAGGCTGCTCGTATCTTTGAACCATCAACTGTTGTTAAAGTGTATGCACCTACACCTAATCCATTGACCATATCTGCAGGCGATTGCACACGATTAAAAGGCTCAGGCAAATCACCATCATTTCCAGCCGCAACACAAAATAAGGGATTAACCTCTCCCTCAGAGACATCATAAGTAAGTTGATCGAGAACATACGTAAAACGGTTAATGCTGTCATCAATAATAGCCCCTCTAGGACCAAAAGACACGTTGCAGAGTTTTAGATCACGACGACCACTAACAATTTTTTCAATTTCATCTATAGCCTCATAAAGCTCAAAATCCGCTTTATCTTGTATTGGAAGCACTCTAAAACTTTCTACCGAAACATAAGGCGTTTGAAGAGGATAAAATTTATTTTTCCCAGCCAAATTTCCATGTAATACCGCACCACAGACAGCAGTACCATGCGACAAGTAGTTCTCATTTGGAGCCATTACTGCGCAATCAGTTGTTTTTACATACCCCTTTAACAACGGAAGAGTATCATCTGCACCACCATCAAAAACTCCAACAACAATACTAGATTTTTTGTTTGATGACGAAGGTTGGGGTGCATCTCCAACAGATACAGTTCTAACGGGTGTTATGTCTATTTGCCCCAGTGGATGCATAGCTCGTAGAGGGTTAAAACGCTTTATATTTTCTAATTCAACACGACTACACTTAGCACTAATGAAAGTTAAACCCGATTTATACGCTTTTACTCTTGTGTCTTTTCTTGGAATCTTACTTGTGGAATAAAATTTATCTAACATTTGATCGTGTTCATTTTCTAATGGATGCAACACAATTTCTACAATACCCTTGTTCCAGTCTTCAGGAAAACCCATAATTTTCTCATCAGGTCTTAGAAGATCCAACGAGTGAATAGACCCAATTTGATCACGCCAATTCTGCACATCATCTTTGACACCTGATGTCAAGGTTTCTCGTAGATTACTAAGACCCATATCATCCGTTTTAACAAAATATAGTTTTGCAACCTGCTGTTGTTCTACCCCATTATCCTCTGTAAAACGATATTTTCTTCCACCTACAAAGCTCAGGTTATCAGTGGTTAATAATTGATTTGGAACATATGATTTGGCTTCAAATTTAGGCTCCATACGAACGCATACAATTTTTTCTTTCAGAAAAATCTCGTGCTTTTCGTGAATTGCATCGAAAATTCTGTTAAGGTCTGCAACAATTTTAGGTTTTGCCTCTTCGTAGTCATGTGGAATGTCTTTTGGGCCACCCGAGTTCTTTTTTTCTATAGGCTTTACGTAAAGTTCTCCATGCGCAATAATTGGATATTTTGAACCTGTCATATTATTTCACTTTTTCCTTCTTCTTTTCCTTGTTTGTCAAATATCTAGAAACTGTTGCTAAGGGTATTTGGGTGATTTGAGCTACCTCTCTTTGAGATAATCCGAATTCTTTTTTAAGCATATTGCATGTGACTATTTTTTCTTCTTTTGTTTCAGGTAGAGTTATTTTAAATAGTTCAGTTAAAGCCACAAGGTCAACCTTTACTTCTGGATTTAGCAAAGCCTGCCGTTTTATGTGTTCACATAATTTACAGATATCAGCAGCGTTTACATTTTTGGTATTGATCGTTAAGCATTTGATACTACTTGGCTTAAGGTGTTGCCCAAGTTTACCTAAATGCCTTTGCAGTAGTAGAGTTCGTTCATTTTCTTCAGGCATAGGTATGGTAAGTGTGCGGTCAAAGCGTCTCCATATGGCTTTGTCTAATAGCTCAGGGTGGTTAGTCGCTCCAATGATAATGCAATTACTTGGGCAGGCTTCTAATTCTTTTAGTAAAACATTGACTAATCGTTTTAGTTCGCCTAAGTCGCTTGCATCATCGCGGCGTTTTGCGATGGCATCTAATTCGTCAAGTAATAGTATTGCATTTTGGTTTATGGCGTATTCAAAAATGCTTCGGATATTTTGGCCTGATCTGCCAAGAAAACTAGATATTGAGGATGCTAAATCCAAGGTGATTAGTGGTAGTTTGAGTTGGTGCGCTATCCATTGGGCTATGTAGGTTTTTCCTACTCCGGGGGCTCCATTGAGAAGGATGCTGTTGGGTGGAATTATATCTTCGTCTAGGAATTTGTTGAGCATTTTGCGTTCTTTAATAAAATCATCTAATTGTTTACGCACTTGCTCATTGAGTATTGGATCGAGCATTTCTATGGGTTGAGCTGTCTTTACTAGTGCGTGTCTTGTTTCTCGGTCTACTGGTGGGTGAGGCAGGTTTAAGGAACGGGTGCTTGAATTTTCGAGTCCAGCGTAGGCTAGAGCTTTTGTAATTTCTGCGGCTATGTCGGGGCGGTCTTTTTTTATTTTTTTTGCAATCATTAAAGCGGTTGCTTCGATGTTCTTTTTATCGGACTCTAAGCTTGCCCGTACAAGTGTAGAAAGTAAATCGAATGCATCCATTGCTGTTCCATTCCCAAATATTTGCCTATATTGGAACACTTGTGTTTGATGTATAATAAATGGTTTTTCTACATGTTTTGTTCCATTTACCATTTACTCGCAAAAATGGAACAGGCATTTCAGTTTTCAGATTGGCATTGTTTTCGCCCAATTAGTTTAACAGGTTTTATTTGTCTTATTGTAGGGCATTAATTTTTCACTTTAAGCATCAAAGTCTGGGGTACAAATAGTTGCCAATGCTTATCAAAAACAACCTCAGAACTCTCAGCGGAGATAAATTCCTTATGAAGATAACGGATGCTCTGGCCGATATGTTGTTTGCATTTATCAAAAAAACGATCAGATAAACGTAGGGATTTTTTGAGTTGTGAGAGTATGTATCCGGTTTTTTGGTAGAGAAATTGCTTGTTGTAGAGTTGCAGGTACTCTACGAGCTTATTTTCCTCAACATACGGAATTAATGCTATGCATTGTAGCACTTCTTCTAGGCCAGCTATTTTCTCAAAATCGTTTATACTATCAAGTATGGTTCGTTCCATATCGGTCACACAGATCCCGTCAGAATTTTTTACAATGCCAACTGTTAGGCGGGGGTAGAGATATTTGTAGGTTATATCGTCAAATTTGAAGGGTGTGAAACGGGTTTTGCCTGAAACATGGACGGTGTTGAAGACTTGGTTTGCGCAGCCATAGTATTCAAAGGCAGTGTGATGGGATAGATAGGTGTCTTCTGTTATGGTGGTTGCTATTTTGTATCGGGTTGGGATTATTTGATCTGTTTCTAGGCTGATTGTGGCGTAGAGGT
>NZ_WRFL01000100.1:0-5399 GCF_009778815.1 Candidatus Bathycorpusculum sp. | reverse complement strand
ATTGTCTCAAAAATTATCCAACGCTCATCTTTGGTCAAGTTAACACTGTACTTTTTATTCATAACTAAGCACGTGTTAACATATACAATCAACACTTATTTATAATGCGGTCAAAGCAGTATGTTGTTGCGGACTATTATTTATGTTTGAGCATTTTTTCCAGGAGAGGTTTTAGTTTGGTGTTTTCTGCTTGAATTTTTTCTCTACCCAGCGATTTGAGCTGGTTATCAATTTCTTTTATGGTTTCTGCATAATGGATGCCCTCGGCAGCTGAAATGTACTCTACGCGAAAGCGCTGCGGACTAAGACCCAGCTTAGTGAGTGCAGTTTTTAGTGAGTCTGTTCGGGTTTTCATTTTGGCATTTCCATCTATGTAGTGACAATCATAGGGTAAGTGGCAGGCTCCGATTAAAACTGCTCCTGCACCCAATTTGAGTGCTTCTAGGACAAATTCTTTGGAGACTCGGCCGCTACACATGACCCGAATGGCTCTTACATTTGCTGGGTAGTCACATCGGCTGATTCCTGCGAGATCGGCTCCGGCATAGCTGCACCAATTGCAAAGTATGGCTAAAATTTTGTCTTCGGGGTGGGTTTGGAGGGCGGAGTGAATTTGCGCCATAATTTGTGCATCGGTAAAATGCATCTGAGTTATGGCATGATGGGGACATTCCGCTACACAGGTACCACAGCCATGACAACTAGCCGTTATAATACCAGCCGGATGATTTTTTTCCTGCTGGATAGCGTTGTAGGGGCATTTATCCACGCATACGCCGCATTGTTTACATTTTTCTTTATCTATTCGGCTTATGATGGGTTCAATTTTCCATGTGTGTTTGCTTAGAACGGTGGCGGCTCGTGAGGCGGCTCCGCTTCCCTGCGCGACGCTGTAGGGTATGTCTTTGAGTCCCACACAAGCTCCCGCATAAAATATGCCATCGGTTGGTGCATCGAGCGGTTTGAGTTTGGGGTGTGCTTCCATAAAAAATCCATCTGCATCACGACCCAAATTAAGAATCCTAGCAACCTCGGCACTACCTTTTTTAGGTATGGACGCCGTTGCCAACACAACCATATCCGCCTCAACCTCAATGGGTTGACCTAGCAGTGAATCTTCACTGTGTATTGTGAGGTTGTGGGTTTGGGTGTCTCCTTCGATTCTGCTGACTCGTCCGCGGATAAAGTTTACTCCGTGTTGGCGTGCGCGGTCATAGAATTCCTCATACCCCTTAGATGAGCTGCGCATATCCATATAGAAAATGTAGACCTCTACATCTTGCTTGTATTTCTCTTTGAGTTGCACCGCATGCTTTAGCGTATACATACACCCAAAATTGCAGCAATACGCATAGTGCTGTTTATCGCGGCTCCCCACACACTGAATAAATGCAATCCGCCGTGGTCTCTGTCCATCGGATTGACGCACAACCCTACCACCGGTGGGTCCAGCTGCCAAAATTAAGCGCTCAAACTCCATACTAGTGACTACATTGAGGTATTTGCCATATCCTAAAAGCGGCATATCAAAGGGCAAATACACCTCAAACCCCGTGGAGACCACAATGGCACCCACATCGACAACGATTTCTTGGGGTGTTTGATCAAAATCTATCGCATCACGCTCCCCACAAACCTCGGTGCACTTAAAACACTCAATACAATAATCACGATTAATGCTATAGACAAGCGGCACAGCCTGCTCAAAGGGCACACTTATAGCTTTGCGGGCTCCAAGATTTTGATCCCACGCATTGGGGTATTCAATCGGACATACATCACGGCACTCTCCACAACCTGTGCATTTCTCAGCCGAAACATAACGCGGATTCTGACGAATAGTCACCTTAAAGTTGCCGATGTAGCCCTCACATTTAACTAACTCACTATTAGCCAAAATGGTAATGTTTGGATGACGCGCACAATCCACCATCTTGGGTCCCTCAATGCATATGCTGCAATCCAAGGTGGGAAAAGTCTTATCAAGCGCCGCCATATGCCCCCCAATGCTCTGGGTATTTTCAAGCAAATATACTTTAAATCCCTGCTCAGCAAGATCTAATGCGGCATTTATACCAGCAATCCCACCCCCAACAATCAAAGCTTTGTTGGTAACCGGCACCTCAATGGTTTGCAGGGGCTGCATGAGGCGCACCTTAGCAACCGCCATCGCCACCGCATCCTTAGCCCGCTCAGTTGCCGCCAAAGGGTCATTTTGATGACACCAAGAAGCAAACTCGCGAATATTGGCCATCTCAAACAAAAAACTATTGAGCCCCGCCTCCAAAACCGCCCGACGAAAAGTCGGCTCATGCATCCGAGGCGAACAAGCCGCAACCACAACCCGATTAAGCTGATGCTCCTGTATAGCTTTGCGAATCTCCTCTTGACCGGGATCAGCACAAGAATAACGATTCTCCTTCACAAAAACAACATCTGGTATGGTTTTAGCATACTCCGCAACAGCATGTACATCAACAGTACCTGCAATGTTTAAACCACAATGGCAAACAAAAACTCCAACCCGTAACTCCTCAGAAACAACAACAGACTGTTTGGTATTACTCATTTTTCTTTAACGTCTCCACCCTCAAACGATTCTCCACAAGCTCACGCCTAGTTTGTGCGGCAGATGCCTTAAATTCCTTAACCGCATCCCCCGAACTGGTTAGCCGCTCAAGGGTCTTGTTCCAAGTACCCGAACGAACCGGAGTATGCAAAACCCTAGTCCGCTCAACTCGTAGCGCTTTTGGATTTGGACAAACATTCACACAAGCCCCACAAAACGTACACGTCTGCTCATTAACAACAACTCTACCCTCATCATCAAGGGTAAGTGTGCCTGTTATAGGACAAACATCCACACAATCCCGACACCCCGCCAAACACTTACCCACATCAACAAAAAGACGCCCCTCAAAAATTTTCCTCACCTTCAGCGCACCCCAGTCGCATTTAAATTCACACAACCGACAAGTAGGACAAAACTCTCTTTGAATATCAACTCTAACCTGCACCCGTTTCTGACCCAACGCCGACAAACTAGACACATCCACAACCGGTTTACCATCAAACCCTGCCTTTGAAACCCGAATAAGACCCAGCGGACACACAGTTTCACACTCCACACACTTCTTCTCACACCTACGCGTATCCACCACGATATCGCGCACAAGCTGAGGATAACTCTCCTTAGCCAAAACCAAAAGCGCATCCGAACCCCTGCCATCCTGAGCAACCTCTATGGCACCATATGGACAAGTAACATCACAAATCCCACAAAAATTACACTTCGCCCCATCAACATCCACCCTAGCTTTTCTTACCCTCTCACCGGGTAGTATAGGTTGCTTTTGGGTGGTTATGGCTTGTTTGGGGCAGGCGTTCATACAAATCTGACAACCCACACAACGCACTCTATCCAAAAATAACTTGTAATTCTTAACATGCAAAACCCATTCTAAGGTTAAACTATCCAAAGTATCTTTTTTTAAAGCCTTAAACGGTATTGCTGCTCACCGAAATTCATTATACACAGGACTACTACCCATGCTGACTTTTGAATGCGGCGCTTTCGTTATAAAAATATTGCCTAAAAAATACTCTTATCAATATATAAAACAACAAAATCGTGCCTATTTTTGATATTTGTCTACACATGCATTCTGTGGATTTTACATGTGGCTGTTTTTTACTTGCTATTCTGTACAAACAGCGATATATGACACACAATTTTGAACCCAACATGCTATCCACTAATGCCCTGTTGGTCTCTGTTAGCGCTGATGTTGTTACGGTTTACCTCAAAATCCATGGCAGCTAAAGCGGTGACATCCAGAAGATTTAAGTTCATATACGTATTGAGAAACCTCTAAACCCCTAAAACATAGACACAAACCTGTGGGGCCGTCGTCTAGCTTGGATTAGGATACATGCTTGGGGTGCATGCGATCCTGGGTTCGAATCCCAGCGGCCTCACCACAATCCTCTATACATTGTTTAAATAGGGTCTACTTGCATTTTCTGAATAATTTTATATCATCAAACTCACAAACAAACTCAAACCTTGCCTCAACAAGCTTCTGAGTATCTTGAATGATTTTAGCGGTGGATGAGTGGTAGTTATTGTCTTCATCAACAAACCTATTTACGCAAAGTTTGTTTTTGTATGTTGCATGAATGTTATTAGAGAGCTTATTATGGTTGCATTGTTAATATCTGCGCTTATTAGCGGTGTCGGTTTTTGTTTAACTTGGAAAGTTGGTCTTTTACGCATAACTCATGGTGATGCAACTGCAAGTCAAGATATCATAGACGCAACAACCGATTATGCATACGGCGAAATAACTTGGGCTTTTGTTTATTGCATGTGGTTTGTTGCTAATTTAGTTGGGTTGATTGTGGTGAGTGTAGATGAACAAATCCTAAAGATGGTTGGTTCTGTTGTTGTGACTCGGTTAATTTTCTATATGTGATGGGTGGTATGCTCTAACTTTTTGGTTGGTTTGGACTGAATGGCTAGTGTATCGTCATTCTGTTTCGCGGATGTTTTATTTCCAAAATTAGTCTTTGTTGTTTTGTGGAGACATGCGTGTAAATTTGTGTTGTTGTGATTGAACTGTGTCCTAATATTTTTTGGATATATCGAATATCAACATCTTCTTCTAACAATAGTGTTGCGAATGTATGCCGAAATATGTGGGGTGTTACGTGCATTTTTAAGTTTGCTTTTTTTGCATATTTATTTATAATTTGTCGAACCGATTGTTCCGATAATCGATGTCCGTCGCGATTTCTTAAAAAAGATTCATCAAGTTCTCTGTCCTGTTTCTGATATTTTGTAAGAGTTGTAATAACTTCATCATTGGTCAGTTGAATAATTCTTTCTTTTGCTCCTTTACCCATAATGCGGATAAAGCGTGCAGAAAGATTAACATCAGCATTATTTAATGAGCAAAGTTCTGACACGCGCATGCCAGTTGCGAACAAAAGCTCTAAGACAGCAACATCTCTATTGCATTGTGATTTCGTATATTGGGTAGTTGCTTTATTTTGTTCATCATATGCCATTTTTAAAATGGCTTGGATATCGCTTGAATTTATCGTTTTAGGGAGGAGAAGTGGTTCTTTATATTTGAGCTTCATTACATGAAAAGGGTTAATGCCCAAGTGGCCCTCGTTTTCACAATAGTTTGAAAATGCTTTGAGTGAAGCAATTTTACGCCTTACTGTTTTAGGCTTAAAATTGTCGTGAAGTAGTTCAATATACAAATTTATTGGAGAGTGTTCACTTATAGATAATTTTATGTGATGCTGTACATATATCGCCAAACAAGGTTAGTTCGTATGGTGCATTGCAAAAAATGTTTGTCTGAAAAAGTCGCCAAGGGCGGGTTTGT
>NZ_WRFL01000099.1:0-5549 GCF_009778815.1 Candidatus Bathycorpusculum sp. | reverse complement strand
GAACAAACCCGCCCTTGGCGACTTTTTCAGACAAACATTTTTTGCAATGCACCATACGAACTAACCTTGTTTGGCGATATATGTACAGCATCACATAAAATTATCTATAAGTGAACACTCTCCTATTTTTGGTGGTTTTTCTTATCAGCATGCTTTTATTTGAGGCGCAAGAACTACTGTTAACATAAACCCATTTGCTGACCCGGTTGCATTTGTATGGTGGTTGAACTTCGAGTACAAGAACAGCAGCTTCTTTCTGTTCTAAGCAAACAAGAAGGAAGCGCAAGCGTAGAGCAGCTTGTCCAATTTTGCGGTTTTCCTGATGCCGCTGTTATGCGTAATGCGCTTAGTTTACAGGAAAGAAATCTCTTGACCATACAAGCGGCGACGCAGAATATAATTAAACTCACCACCGAAGGCAAATCCTATGCACAAACTTGTCTGCCTGAGCGCAAGCTTATCTTGGCCGTGGCGGAATTGGGCGGCAAAGCAGATTTGTATGAAGCGGCTAAAAAAGCTGATCTTGAAGGTTCGTTTATACAGATCGCACAAGGCTGGGTTATCCGCAAGAAATGGGCGTTCTACGATTCAAAAACTAACACTTTAACCCTCAATGATGCATTGATGCATCAAATGACCGTTCCAGAGGGTTGTGATGAAGCCCTGCTCAAATATCTTGGCGAAAAAGATCAGGCATCATTTGATGATCTAAGTGATGAACTTAAAGATGCCTCTGAGCAGCTTAAAAAACGCAAACTTGCGGTTGTTGAACCTAAAACTACTCGTATTCTAAAAATAACTCCTGAGGGCATCTGTGCTGTTTCTGAGGCCTCCATTGCTGTGCCTGAGGTGACTAAACTCACCCCTGAGCTCATAATTACTGGTAAATGGCGGGAAGCTAAACTCCAAAAATACAACATTGAAGCTCCCGTCGCCAAAACTTGGGGCGGAAAAAAACATCCCTACCTCAGCTTTCTTGATGAGGTTCGTGCCAAACTTGTCCAATTGGGTTTTCAAGAAATGACTGGCACAGCAGTTGAAGCTAGTTTCTTCAACTTTGATGCTCTATATGTGCCCCAAGATCATCCTGCAAGAGACCCAAGCGACATCTACTACATCAAAGATCCCAAATATGCCAATTTAGACAACCAAACCCAAACAGTTGAGCAAATAGCTCAAACCCATCAAAACGGCAACCAAACTGGTAGCACCGGCTGGGGCTATAAATACAGTCTCGAAGCCGCTCAGCGCCTAATTCTGCGTGGCCACGGCACCTGTCTAAGCGCCCGAACGCTTCAAAGCGGCAAATACCAAGTACCCAGCCGCCACTTCAGCATCGCTAGGGTATATCGCCCTGAAATCACTGATCGCACGCATCTCTCAGAATTCAACCAAGTCGAAGGTATCATAATTGATGAACACCTCACCCTAAAAGACCTCTTAGGCGTCTTGGGCAAATTCGCACTTGAAATAGCCGGAGCCGACAAAATCCGATTCAAACCCGACTATTTCCCCTTCACCGAACCCAGCGTAGAACTCTCCGCCTACAAGGAAGGCTATGGCTGGATTGAATTTGGCGGCTCAGGCATATTCCGCCCCGAAGTTACTATACCCCTAAACGTTAAAGCACCCGTTATTGCCTGGGGCTTAGGCGTTGACCGCCTCTATATGATGCGCAACGAAATAAGCGATATACGTATGATATTTAATCAAGACCTCGACTGGCTAAGAAAAAAACAGGTGACCTAATATGCCCACAATCGATGTAAACTATACTGAACTCCAACGACTGCTCAACCTAAAATTAGACAACAACGTAGAGAAACTCGACGATATTTTGGCCTACATCAAAGCGGAAATCAAAGATTTTGACCCAAAAGAAAACTCGCTTAGCATAGAAATGAAAGATACCGCGCGTGCAGACCTCTGGAGCGTAGAAGGCCTAACCCGTGCACTACAAAGTTACACCGGACAACAAAAAGGCCTCAAACCCTACATCACCGCAGACAAATCCGACATTGAAGTCAACGTAGATGCCAACCTATTTGATATCCGTCCCTACATCGCCTGCGCAGTTATAAAAGACATCCATCTAAGCGATGATGTCATAAAAGGCATCATGCACCTCCAGGACAAACTCGACCATACCCACGGCAGAAGCCGACGCCGAACCAGTATCGGCATCTACAACCTTGACCTCATCAACCCCCCAATCAAATACACAGCAGTTAAACCCACGACTGTAGAGTTTGTGCCGCTGGGTTTTAATCAAAAGATGCAACTCGATGAAATCCTTGAAAAACACCCCAAAGGCCAAGAATACGGTCACATCGTTAAATCTCACCCCCTCTATCCAATGCTCTATGACAGCCAAGACCATGTTCTCTCCTTCCCCCCCATAATCAACAGCAGTGATCTAGGCAAAATCACTGAGGACTCCCGCAACCTCCTAATTGAAGTCACAGGTACGCTCCACAAAACAGTTCTAAACACCCTGACTTTGATCACCTCAGCCCTTATTGATCGCGGCGGAAAAGCATACAGCGTCACCATCAACTACCCCCAAGGCACCAACTATACCCAAAAAACCCTAGTTACCCCCGACTTTAACAACAAACCCCTCGAACTAAGCATAACAGAAACAAATCGTCTCCTAGGTCTGAATTTATCCGCAGAGGTGATCATTAATTTATTGGGTATAGCCGGCTTGGGTGTTGAAAAAGTCTCCGACCAATACATAACGGTGCTGGTTCCGTGCTACCGGGTGGATGTTATGCATCAAGTCGATATAATCGAAGATATCGCCATAGCTTATGGTTATAATAACATCGAACCACTGTGGTGTGAGTTACCCACAACAGGCAAAGCCAAAGCAGATCAGTATTGTATTGATATTGCACGCGACTTGATGATTGGTTTAGGCTACCAAGAAGTTCTCAATACCACTCTAACCAATCCTCAAACTCTATTTCAAAAAATGAATCAACCCCCCACTCGCCTAATTGAGCTGTCTAATCCCAAAGTTATAACCATGACCTGTCTGCGTAACCAGTTGTTACCCGGACTCATAGAGTTCTTAAGTTGCAATCAGTCTGTAGAGTTTCCTCAAAAAATCTTTGAACTAGGCAGAGTTACCCTTCCCAATGATGCAGAGGAGACCCGAACATGCGATAAAAATTATCTCTCAGCAGTAACAACCCATTCCAACGCGAATTTTAGTGAAATCAAATCGACCCTAGATGCATTTATGACAAACTTTGGTGTTGAGTGGCAAATCCAAGAAACAACCCATCCAAGCTTTATCGACGGTCGAGCTGGAAAAATCCTCACAGAAAACCAAGAAGTGGGCATCATCGGTGAAATCAACCCCGCCACACTTGAAGCATGGAAACTTGAAAACCCCGTTGCAGGCTTTGAACTTCATTTTCAAACCTTAGTTGATGATAAACAAAATGAACCGTGCAAAAAACTCGCCAAACAGACCAGTTGTCCATAAACCTTATGGCGATAAGTTCTGCTGATGCAGTATACCTTAGGTGCTAAACTAACAAGTATGTGTAAAATAGACTAACTAACCATGGATTTTTGCCAAAGCTTATGTGGCTGTGTTTTTCTAAGTGGTTATTGGGTACGGTGCACCTGTGAAGCCATGTGTCCTATTCGTATACAGCTATACATGTGATGGCCAAATACGAATAGGCTTGATTGGTGTGTTTGATTTGTGTTTGTTGTTTTGGATCTCTGGCTGAGGTTTGTGGTTGTCGATGATGGGTGGTGTCTGTTGTTTGCGGTCTGTTATTTTGTTTTTTAGTTTTCCTCTTTTTTTGTTGTTTTGATAACGTCTGATTGCATTAATGCAAAGCGTATGTGTTCGCAATTGCCTGCGTCGCATACTTGACAATAGTTGCCTTTGGATGTTATATTTATGTCTGCGATTTGATTTAGTTTTATGTCTCTGATTTTGGCTCCATTGTTGTTATGGTTTATTATGCTTAGGTGTGGATCTTCGTATTTTTGCAGGTATTGTCGTACTGCTTCTTTGACTATTTCGGCGCGCGAAGTAAATCCATGTCTTCCTATTAGTTTGTCGATTTCTATGGCGAATTGTTGTGGAACTCTTATTGTTGAGTACCCGTCTTTTCGCTCTTTTTCTTTCATATATGCCCTTCCTTGTTTATTCCCTTGTTGAGTCACGGATTAGTCACTTCTACATTTAAAACGTTGTGTCAAAAAACCGAATACTATTGTTTATTGTATATTATTATTTAGGTTATGCGTCATGTTATACGCGATGTACTGTTGAATCGTACGTGACTTTATATCTAATAAGCATATATGTGATGTTGGCAATGATTCAATCGTGGCTCATTTATGACAAAATACATCACTGTCCGGCTTCCTGAATGTTACCACTGCGAGATGGATAAACTAATTGAAAAATATGGGTTCACCAGCCGTGCAGATGTAGTCAAAAGCGCGCTACGCGAATTTTTCCAGAAATATCCAGAAACAAAAATCGTACTGGAAAATGGTCGCTTTGTCAATTCAAACTCTGACGACTATAAACCTGTATCAACAGACACCTGAATTTCTAATACCTGACCCTTGCACTGATGAAACATCACCAAGCACAATTAGAACTAACGCTTGGACATAACAATCCTCGTTAGCTATGGTGCCGCAAAAACTCACATATGTGCGCGCCAAAACCCAACCCTCATAACCCCAATTCTAACAAAAGTAACCTAAAAGCACAATATGCCCAACAAATAACTCTGTTATATGCTCAAAATCCCTGTGTTTTAGGTTGACTATTGGAAGCCTATAAATAGTAGTAGAGCTGACAAACTTTTGGAGAACGAGCGAGTTATTCTCGTATCGTGCTAATTTTTAGGAAGAATAAATAAATGCAAAAAACTAGACATATGACAATTTTATTTTCTACAATACTGCTGCTTTCCATAGCCGCATCAATATTTATTGCACCAAACACAGGACAAGTCTATCCTCCGCCAGGTACACACATCCCAACCTATGCTTTTCTCAATGTTGCTCCCAACCCCATAGGAGTAGGCCAAACCGTTACAATCAACTTTTTCTTAGCAACCCCTCTGGCAACAGGCGAAGGCCCAACTGGCATGACCGTTATCCAAATGAACCCTGACGGTACAAACACAACCCTAGGTCCCTTCAACGGCGATGCTACAGGCGGCTCATACACAACATTTCACCCTCCCCATGTAGGTAACTGGACATTCCAATTCTTCTACGCCGGACAAACCCTCACTGGAAACGACGCAAACGCCGTCCCCCGACCCGGATGGGGCGGACTAATCATGGATCCAAGCATGAGCAACGCTGTAACACTTGTCGTCCAAGAAGAACCCATCTCCCGTAGCGCACACGCCACCACTGCTCTACCCCTGAACTGGTGGGAAACCCCCATATCAGCTCAAAACGTAGAAGAATGGTACAAGATCGCCGGACCTTGGCTAGGTTTGAGCGGCATCACCTTTGGACAAACAGGTTCATACAACCAAACCAGTTTC
>NZ_WRFL01000098.1:0-5674 GCF_009778815.1 Candidatus Bathycorpusculum sp. | reverse complement strand
GAAAACCACAGACGTATTTGGATACTCCTTCAACGCAATCAAACTCCGCAAACTACGCGCCGCACTAACCACTTTAGGTGTAATCGTAGGCATAGCAGCCATCGTAGCACTGCTCTCAATAACGCAGGGACTACAGGCAACCATAACAAGCGAGCTCAATCAAGGCTTATCGGCCAACACCCTAATCGTGAGACCCAGCAACGGAAACGACATAGGCGGATTTGGTCAAGGTACCAGCGGCACGGGCTTTAGCCTCTACAGCAACTATACCACTGAGATAAATGCTCTCTCGTCAGATATAGAGACATCTGTAGCAGTTATGAGCCGTAGCGGATACATCCAAACCGAAAACCTCAAACAATCAGCCACTCTCTACGGCATAGATTTCAACCAGTATGCACAGGTCTACCCAACCTTCAAAGCAGAAACCGGATCCATACCCACCGACCCATCAGAAAACCAAGTGGTAGTGGGTACCCGTATTAACCAGCCCGGTCAAAATGGAACCATATTCTTCAGTGCAGGTAATATAATCAATATCTCTTGGATCAATGCCACCGTACTGCCTCCAGTTGACGAAAGTTACACGGCAGTTGTTGCTGGTGTATTGGAGAAAGCTGGAGGTTTTGGCAACAACGGGCCATCAGATACAGGAGTTTACATACCTATTGAGACAGCTCAGATCTTCTTTGGAACGGAGCAATGTGATATGATAATTGTCACCCTAAAAGATAGTGATAATGCCACCGTAACCAGTGTCTCTAAAGCAATAACCGATCACTTTAGCAATCAAGTTTCGGTCACCTCACCGACTGCAATGATAGACATGCTCTCCTCAGTTTTTGATACACTCCAGCTGTTTCTAGTGGGTATTGCCGCGATTTCACTATTAGTGGCGGGTATAGGTATAATGAATATTATGATTGTGTCATTGATTGAACGTACCCGAGAGATCGGCATTCTCAAAGCACTGGGTATGAAAAGTCGAAGCGTATTGTCGATATTTCTTGCCGAGTCCGCTATCATTGGGTTAATCGGTGCAATAGCAGGTATTGGGCTGGGCTGGGGATTAGCAGTCATTGTTGCCCAAGTGTTGGGTTCAGGTGCTTTCGGCGGCGGAGGCGGCGCATTAGCCATAACCCCACTGTTAACTCCCACGGTTCTTTTGGGTGCACTGGCTTTCGGCATAGGCATCAGCGTCATCTTTGCACTCTACCCCGCATGGCGGGCATCAAAACTAAAACCAGTAGACGCACTCAGATACGAATAAACACCTACACCCCCACCCTTTTTATTTTTCTTATCTTTTTGATTTGCGCAGTATCTCCAATTTCATCAGGTACAGGTTCACTGTCTCAATCAGCAGTTTCGCTAACAGTTCACTCATATCATCAACTTTCTTAACAAGAACTGACACACCATCGCCTGAGACGCTTATACTCCTCTAAGGCTTTACCATAATCACCTGCATATTTTGGGCTTTTGCGATGTTGCTGCAAGTATTTGCAGTTAATGGGTGTTTTTTACTCAATTTCTTCTCGCGGATAGCTAATTAGACGTCGAGTCAGATGGACCTTTGGGTGAGGGTTTGGATGGTGGAGGGTGGTGTTGGAGCTTACAGGTCAGGTTGGTGGTTTAGACTTAAAATGCCAAGGGTAAACCGTATCTTTGTGCTCGAAAAGGACCTAAAAAGTGATGCATTGACCAATTTAACCATGAACTGAGAAGGGTTGTGGAAAGAAAACAACAGCACAGTCAAAGGATACGATAATAGCAAAAAGGAAAGCCCTCACTTATAGCTAAAATATGTGTTTTCTACAAACGGTGCAAAGATAAAAGCTGATAAATACTCAAGCGTTAATTTACAGGGTTTATTTGGCGGATAGTTTGTAGCTTGTGTTAATTCTTTGCAAGATTTCATCAAGGGGTACAGAGCCGTCTAAACAAAGGGTGTACCAATGTTTTTTATTCATATGATAGCCGGGAAAATATTTTTGGCCATCAACCATACCCTCTATTTCCTCAGAATTGGCTTTCAAATCCAAAACATCAATTACCTCATCAGAGTTAAGACCCAGTTTTCTTTTAGATAGGACAAGTAGCGCACAATACCATTTGTTGGTGTCTTTTCTTCGAAAAATGGCGTTGTTTGGGAAGTTGGGCCAGAGAAATTCTAACTCATCATGATAGGTGTTTTGCACATATTGAATGATTTTTTGAGCATAGTTACTTTTGAAGATGTTTGGTTCAAAGCATTTTTCAGCGATGTGGTAAAGGATGCTCTCGTAATCAGCTCTTACCTTGCTTACAAATGGGCCGCAGACTTCCGATATGCGGTGTAGTACATATTCGTTTGAGGAAGAATCGATTACTTTTGTGTTGATTGCTCCATGCTCTGTTATGGTGATGATCATTTGAAACTGGCCGTTCACAATGTTTGTGGTGTAGATATATGTGTCATTATTTCTGGTAAAACCGTATGGCATGAGTTTTTTTAGATTTACTTTCTTATTTTCAAACATTGTCAACATAGAAACACTTCAAGATAGAGTCGAATAGTGATTTTAGCTACCTTTTATGTGGTGCTGTGTAGAATAGGAGAGCACCGCCTTAACCATATTTCTATAGTCGGTTTATGCAAACCCTTCTCCGAACCTGACTTACACTGAGTGGCTCAATTTTGCCGATAGCGACGACAAAATTTTCTTGATGGCCTACGATAAGTTGGTGCTTGCAAGGCAGGCTAAAGAGGGGGGTTTTAGCATATACTTTGGAGAAGGCACTGTATTTGGTGGATATTTTGAATTGAGCTCAGAAGTAAAATTTGCACTGCTTAATTTATGGAGTTATGAGTTTAAAGGATGTTTTTCCGGTAAGTTTAGCGGTTGTCATCCATGCAACGCCTGTTGCGGGAGTTGCCAAAGCCACTCCTTTAGGCAATAATGTGTCTAAATCCACTATGGTGTCAATACCAATTTTTTCTGCTGCTTTGTTGGCCAGAAAGTTTTTTCCAAGTCCTGTAACAACAACTGGAACCCTGTCGGTGGTATGGGTTTTTAGGTATGTGTAGGTTTTAGCTATACCCTCAGCAATTTGGTTAATTTGCTGTTCGTGGATGTATTTTGCCATATCAGTGATTTCTTGGGTTGTGAGCATGTCGGTGTCTGCGCAGATCACTCTAGCGAGTCGTGTGTACGCTTCAGTTAATGTTTTGCCGCGTCCGTCTGCTGTTTCGGAGGTATAGTCGTTTGTTGAGATGTTTTTTAGTACAAGGTGTACATCGCCTGAGAGGGCAAACAGCTCGGAAGAAACCGAGGCAACACCATTTTTTGTTGGGATGGAACGAACGATTGTGGCGATATTTGTGCGCAGACTACCGGTGTAGACTAATTCGCCGTAGATGAGTTTGTCAAGATCAGTTTTACCTCTTGCCGCCACTTGTCGGTTGATTATGGGGATTATGCTTGTGCTTGTGCTTCCCACATCGACAATGAGAGAGTCTTTTAGGTATTGGGTCATCAGCCATCCAGTAGCGGCCCAGTTTGCCGCGGCAACACATAGAGGATTTTTTTCTGCGGTTTCTATGGGTAACAGTTCGACATTGGTGGTTAGAACAAAGATGGGTACATCAGAAAAGGCGGCTTTAACGCATGATAGTATGTGGTGGACGCCTTCGCGTTTGGTTTGGTAGACATCGGATAATTCTGCGGTCAGGGTTAGACCCAAAGCATCTATCTGATTGGCTCCAAGCTGCTTTTTTAGATTTATTAAGACCTCGGGGAGGGCTTGAGGGTTTTTCCAGACAGGAAAATATGCAGATGCCGTCTTAAACGTGGTTATTTTGGTTTTTTCTGTTGTGAGCAGAGCGGCTTTGGTGTTGGCGCCTCCGATATCTAAGCCCAAAACAGTAATCAAACTGGGTGCCTCAACGATTAGTAGTAGCGGTGTGCAGGGCATTTTTAGCTTCTTCTAAGCGTGCCTGAGCCTCTTGAAGGCTGGTGCCGTAGCCCATGATTAGTGCGGTGCTTTGGGTGGTGATGGGTAGAGGGAAGACGGGTGTTATTATGCCGGGTAATTTGGTGGTTTTTCGGTAGGTTTCAGGGGTTGGGGGGGTGGTTTGGATTTTTGAAAAACATACTGTGCCCTGTAGAGTTGGTTTTTGGGGTAGTTGTTTGGTGATGGCTGCGTCGATGATGGCTTGTGCAATGTTGATGTCTATTATTTGTCGTAGTCCAACATAGGAGGTTGTTAGACGGGTGTTAACATCTAAAACAAAGAGAGTATTTTGTCCCAAGATTAAGTCAATACCTACATAGCCCTGTAAGCCCAAAGATTCCGCAATGTGTTCAGCTAAGATTTGTGCTTCTTTATGTTTTGGGTGTTCATAGGGAGTTGTGCCGCCCTCATAGCTTGATTCGGTTTGTTTTGTTAGGGTGATTTGTTGTTTATTTAGGGTTAGTGCTAGGGCTTTTTTGCCGTTTGCGATTAGACTAACACTTACCGGGTCGCCAGTCACTTTTTCTTGAGCGATAAGGCGGGGGTTAGCTGAGGCGGCTTTGATTTTTGCGACGCCACCGGGGATGTCGGTTGGGTTTTCTATGAGGCTGATTCCGCTGCAACCCGTCCCGTCGGTTGGTTTGAAGATAAGGGGGTATGTGAGGTGGGTGGTTATGGCTTGTTCGATCTGGGTTGTGCTGTGTGCAATGTTTAGGATGAGGGTTTTGGGGATAGGGTAACCGGCTTTTTGGAGATCAACATAGAGCGTGATTTTGTCAGCGGTTTTTGCTATGGTGCTTTGGGGTGTGTTGAGCACGAGTTTTCCGGTTTTTTCCGCCAGCTCGACATAGGATTGGAGGGTTTGGTTGGTTTCTGGTGCGATGATATAGATGGCGTCGTTGTTTTTTGCTAAATTGGGCAGTATTTTTTGGGGTTCGTTGGCATAGAGAACCTGGGAGGTATAGTTGGCTTCAATTGGGGGGTTAAGTTTGAAGAGGCGGCAATCTAGCAGGGTTGTTACTTGATGGCCTGCGGCTCTAAAATCGGCGACTATACAGCGTAGCATGGCAAATCCTTCTGCGAGTACGTCGGGGGGCAGGGGTTGTTCTGCGTATCCGCCGCCGCTGATATGTTCGTAAACCAGTATCTTCAAAGTCAAACCTTCAAACTCCAAGAAACATCTAGGGTTAAAGCCTTTCTGGTTCCATCTTGTCAGTTGCTTCTCAAAATCAGATTCTAACCATAGGCTATAACACATATTTTGACAGTTTGAGTAAAGTAACAAGAAGTAATTCACCATCAATAACATCCAAAAACGGGTAACTAAGATATCCGTTCCAAATTTTTGTTACAACAACAAGTTGCATAGCAATTTAGCGCTGTTGTCAATTGCTATATGTGAGAAACTATCAAAGAGGTTGGTCGGAAAATTTATAGGCGTTTCTAACTAAATTTAGTGTCGGGTCTGTCTGGGGGTAGCTTTATCTTGAAAATAAAACGGCAATTAATATGGCTTGTTAGTGTTCTTAGCATTAGTTTGTTTATGTCGTTTGGTTTAACCCCTAACTTCCTGTTTTAAGTAATATGGAGGTTTAGAGTGTCTAGTAGGTCGTTGGTTTTTTTGGTGACTTCACTTAGATGCCATATGTCGTTTATTTTGACTTTAAAGATGTATTTT
>NZ_WRFL01000097.1:0-6122 GCF_009778815.1 Candidatus Bathycorpusculum sp. | reverse complement strand
CAGCTTGATGATAGAATCGTTGATGGCGAGAGGCTTCCTGATAGAATCGTTGAGGGTGAGCAGGTTGCGGATAGAATCGTTGATGGCGAGAGGCTTCCTGATAGAATCGTTGAGGGTGAGCAGGTTGCGGATAGAATCGTTGATGGCGAGAGGCTTCCTGATAGAATCGTTGAGGGTGAGCAGTGTCCTGATGTAGTCAACCCTGGCGAGAGGCTTCCTGATGTAGTCGTTGATGGCGAGAGGCTTCCTGATGTTTACCTCGAGGCAAAAATTATACCCCCGCCTATACCCTACCCCTAAACAGCAGCTAAGAAATCATAAAAAGGCGCATGCGCCTTCTCCTTTCTTTCTTTTTTTGTTTATTGGATGAAGTTACGTATATGTGAGTATAAAAGTTAGGTCGTGAAAGTTAAACTATGATGAAAAGTGATGAAGTTGAAGAAAAAATAAAGCATATCATAATGGATACGAGACTTTCAGCAATTAAAGTGGCTCTTGAAAAAGATCATGCCATTGATTGTTTGTTGTTGCTCTATGTGGATAAGGGGCGATGGAAATATGCTAAAGACTTCCTGAGGCAAAACGGGCTTTCATTAAGTGATGGTGCATTTAGGGCTCGAATGAATGAATTTGAGCGCTTGGGTTTAGCTAGAAGTGAGCGTATAGATCCTCTAAAGAAATATTACCTTAAAACTGATTTAGGTGAAAAAGTAGCCAAGCTTTTGCTTGAATTTTTTGATGCATTAGGCACTTAATTTTCTTTTTTTGTAAGTGTTTCTGTTGGATGGTTGTGTAGTGTTTTTGTGTTGGTGTTGTGGTTTGTCCGATGTGTGCGTGTTCTTGTTTGGTGAAGAATGTTTATCGTCAGGGTAGATGGCGTTATACGTGTAGAGCTTGTGGTTGTCAGTTTATTAAGTGTTGTTGCGTGGTAAAAGTGCTAAAATCAAACATTGGATTATTTTATTGAAGAGTGTTAACTAAGTGATGTTTTTGTGTTGGAGTGTGTTGTATGGATTTGTTTTGTTATGTTTTGTATGAAATGTGGAAACGGGGTTGTATTCAAATCGGATTTTGAGAGTGGTGACTTAAATATATCTTGTTGATGTTTGTTACCTATAGTGAATGAAATGGATCTAAATGTCGGGGTAAGTTGTAAGAAGTGTGGTTTAGAAAAAACGGTTAAGAGTGGTGTAGTTGGGGGTAGGCAGCGGTTTTGTTGTAAAGGGTGTGGATGTAATTTCCGCTTAGGCGATAATCGTAGCGATGAGAAAATAGCAGCGAAGAAAGCTCTCTGTATTTTGTGGTATGCAATGGGTAAGGGTTCTTATCGCATGATGGGACGCATTTTGAGTGTGGATCATTCTTTAGTGTATCGTTGGATCCGCGGGTTTGGGAAAAGTTTAGCTGAGCCCAAAGTGCCCCAAGACATCAAAGAGATAGAGTTTGATGAGGTGGCGGCTTTTGTGGGTTTAAAAAAAACAAGCTTTGGGTGCTTAAAGCAATTGATCGCGCTACACGAAGAACAATTGCCTGGGTTCTTGGCAGACGCGATACAGAAACATTTAGACGGCTCACCAAAAAGTTAAACATCTAAAAAACTGTGTGTTTTACACTGATGACTGGGAAGCATTTGCCAAAGTATTGCCCAAAAAGCGCCATGTTATTGGTAAAGCACACACAGTCGATATTGAGCATGATAACAGCAATACGCGGCATCATCTTGGCAGGTTCACAAGGCGCACTAAGGTTGTGTCCAAAAAAGAAGCCAGGGTAGACCTAACGTTACGCATATGGCACGCTGTCACCACCACAAACTTGTTCCAACAACTACAAAACACCGCAATAAGTATATTTAGGTAACCACTCTCGGATTTTGTAAAGGGGAACAACGTTTCAATGCAAATTCCTAAATTCCCGAAATCTTGGGCACTACAGCACAAATGGTTGATTTTTCCCATTAAAACAACATGAAAACTAAATATTTGTGGTACTCATATGAGTACCACACAGGTGTGGTATTTGGTCTTCATAAGATACGAAAAAAGAGGAAACAAAGAATACGCCTACCAACTAACCTCCTACAGGGACAAAACCACCAAACAAGTAAAACACCAAAAAACATACCTAGGCATAGTCATCAACAAAGAAAAGCAAATCTACCAAAAACCAACAACAAAAAACCCGCCAAAAAACGAAAAACTAATTCTAGACTTCGGAGACTCATTTCTCCTAAACACCTTCATACAAACCCACTACCAAACACTCCAAAACACCTTCCAAGAAAAAACCCCCACCCTAACCACCCTCATAACATACCGCCTCTGCCAAACAAGCGCCATGACACACGCCAACACCTGGCACCAAGGCAACGCCACACAACTCTTCCACAAAACAGTCAACCTCACCAGTCAAAGAATAAGCGAATTCCTAACTGAACTAGGAGACGAACAACTCCAACAAACATTCTTCAAACAATACCTAACAACCCAAACCAGCCAACAACAACCCACAAACGGCGTAATAATAGACACTACTACCTCTCTTCCCACCCAGACCCATATACCTCTCACATCTTGGGGTCGAAGCGGAGAAGAAATAGACAAGCAAATCCGCTTTCTACTGGTCGTCAACAAAGAAACCACCCTGCCACTCTATTTTAGGGTCCTGCCGGGCAATATTGTCGATGTTTCCTCGCTTTGCAACACAACTAAGGAGTTGGCACAGTATGGGGTGGAGAGTTATTTTTTGTGTGTCGATGCGGGATTCTTTTCTAAACTCAATATTTTGGATCTCTATGACAAAGGGATTTCTTTTTTGACTAGTTGCCGGCGTCAACGTCTCTGTATAGAGAGCTTGTGGAGACTGAGGTGAGGGGATTGGAGTCGTCTTGTAATGTGGTGGTGTATAGGAAGCGGGGGTTATTTATTTTGCAGAAAAGGGTCGAGTTGTTTGGCCGAGAAGTTTTTGCGTATGTGGTGTTGGATCCTGAGCGCAAAGGCCGTGAGACGAAACGTTTGATTTTGCAGACTGCAGATGAGAAAGTTAAACGACCAGATTTGGAGTATCTGTTTCTGCGGTGTGGAGTAATGATTTTGGTTTCTTCTTTTGAGATTCCCTTAGCGGATGTGGTGCCGACTTATTATTTGCGGCAGCGTGCGGAGGTGTTGTTTGGGTTTGCTTGTGATGATGTGGGGTTTTTGCCTTTGCGGGTGCATCGGGAGGAGTCGGTTCGGGGGTTTTTGTTTTTGCAGTTTTTGTCTTTGATTGTTTTTGCGCATCTTAAAAAGGTGCTGGGTAATGAGTTCTCGGTTGAGGAAGTGTTATTTAGTATGCGAAATCTCAAGTGTAAAGTTTACGAAAAGGAAATAATCGTCTGTGAGCCGACCAGAGAGCAGAAAGAAATCTGTAAAAAGCTAGACATTGTAGTGCCCAAAACCTTGGGAATTTAGGAAATTGTGCGGCAGACAATTCATACCGAGAGTGTTAACTAAATAATGTTTTTGCGCTGAATGTGCTGTTGACCCAGAATTTAGCATACAATGACATTGTTAGATCAACCATTTGTTGTGAGCGAGAAACAACACAAGTCTTTCTACGGAACCGTGCAAACCAATGTCTTTGCCTAAAATTGTCTCTCTCCACCCCATGTGTCTCTGCCTTTGTTTGGGTAAGCAATTCTTGGGGAATAAGCTCAGCATAAGCTTCCCAATGATCAGCAAAAAACACTGCTACATTCCATTGTCGTAACCTATCCAGCATCCGCTGAAGTGTTTTGCTATCTCGATTCCCCCACTCCCAGTCAAGGAGCTGATTGGTAGTGCGACAATATGCTTTCCAAATCCAAAGCTTGTTTTTTTTGACTTCAAATAATGCCACACCTCATCTAACTCTATTGCTGCAGATGTGGTTTGTTGGGGTTTTGGTTTTTCATAGTTTAAAAGGGCGTATTGTCTGACCCATTTTAGAACTGCTGTTGCGGTTACATGTATTAGTCGTGCTATGGTGCGCAGGGATAGTCCGTTTATGTATAGTAGGATGGCTGTTAGTTTTTTGGTTTCACTTTTTCCATGGTGCCTTGTGGGTACAAATTGTCTTCCACATGCTTTGCATCGGTAACGTTGCTCGCTTTTAACAAAACCAGACTTTAAGACGCTCTCACTACCGCACTTTGTACAAAACATAACAAAACCAGTACATCATAACACACCCCAACATAAAAACGTTACTTAGTTAACACTCTCTTCGTACCCACAAGACAGTATGGGAAAACTGAAACTGAAAAACTAACTGCCATAATACTTTACATAAATGGGCTATCTCTGCGCACCATTGCACGATTACTAAGTGTAACTGTTACAACCGTTATAAAATGGGTTCATCTATATGCTATTGAGAACTATGAGAAACCCCAGCCCCAAACTAACTCTGCCGTAGTGGTAGAGTTAGATGAGGTTTGGCATTATTTGAGGATGAAAAAACACGTTTTGAATTTGGAAGACATATTGTCACTCTATCCGTCAGCTCCTTGACTGAGAATGTGGAGGTCGGGATAGCTGAACTCTTCAGCGGATGCTGGTAGGCTTTACTGATGAAATGTGAAAGTACATTTTGTTGCTGATCATTGGGCGGCTTATGCAGAGCTTATTGCACATACGTATTGGTTCAAACAGGGCTCAGACACAAGGGGTGAAGCAGGAAAATTTTAGGCAACAGCATTGGTTTGCACGATTAAGAAGAAAAAATGTGCTATCTTTTGTTCTTTGCAAATGATTAACCTGAACTATGATCTTGTGTGCTAAATTCTAAGTCAACAATACATTCAAAACAATAATATCATTTAGTTAATACTATCGGATGAAAATGTAGGTATGAATGGTAACGGTTTCTCCTTAGGGTGTGGACTGGGGTGTTGTTTGGGTTGGAGGATTGGTTTGTTGGGTGGGCTGGTTTGGTGGCATCTGAACCACCGAATCCGTAGCGGGAGCAGTCTCGGGAACGGTGTCTTCTGTGAGGGTCTGGGTAACGTAGTAGGATACACCAAGACAGACACCTGCCAAGCCGGCAGCAAAACATGCCGCCACTAAAACTACAACAAACACTTTCAGATTCATATACGTCACCACGCAAACATACGTATTTAACCCATTTATGGTTTATTCTGTACCCATACCATAGAACCAATCCCCAGCAGGTTGTCCAATATCTGAACACCCATAGAACTCAAAAACTCGGCCCCGCTGTTGCAGAACACAAAACCCAAACCCAGCAGGACATGTGAAATCAGCAGAGCCAGCTGTTTTAACCAACCCCTTTGATAGTTATGGTGGTGTAATAAAGTATTTTAATGTATGGGGGTCATGTTTGTTATGGCCGGGTTGATAGAAGAATGGTGTCTAAAGTTGTTATGGTTAGATGTCCTTTTTGTGGCAGTGATAAAATATCAAAAAATGGTCATATAAAACGGGTAAATAAGTATACAATTGCAATAATTCCGAATGTGTGCGTCGAAACTTTATATAACAATATACCCACAAAGCTTACCTGCCCGAAGTTCGTCAACAAGTTTTAAAGATGACGGTAAATGGCACTGGAACCGTGCCACAGGACGCATTTTGGGCATATCTAAATATAGTGTAACAGCTATTTTAAAAAAACAAAAAACTGGATCTGGCAAATAAACTATAACTACATACGTAGCCTAACAAACCAAAACTTAGTGATCAAAATCCTGTCCTCAAATCAAGTTGAGGTTGAGCGTGCAGTGATGGACGAGATGTGGTCGTTTATAAAAAACCTAGCAGAATACCTGCCGCGGTAGCGGCAGGATGAATGTGTCAGGTCTATTAGCGCTTTAAGTCGTAGTTTTTGTCACCATTGGATAAAGGGGTGATGGATTGGAGAAGGCTCGGTTTTGTGCTTTCCAAGCCAATTACCACCTTATCTGGGCCGCTAAATACCGACGCAAGGTTTTGGTAGGCTCAGTTGAGGTTAGGCTGCTAGAAGTACTTAAAACGATTGCTGAGAACCATGACTGCCAGTTGTTGACTGCTAGGTGCATGATGGGGATCATGTGCATGTGTTTGTTTCTGCTAAGCCAAAGGTGTGTATTTCTGATATTGTTT
>NZ_WRFL01000096.1:0-6423 GCF_009778815.1 Candidatus Bathycorpusculum sp. | reverse complement strand
GTTTGTCAGCCGTTTGTGGCCTGAGGTGTGGCTGGGTATAGCTGCTAGACAGTTTAGATGGTGAAATGGTGAGTTGTAAGATACCTCAAAGGTGGGGGGGAAATTATTTTGGGACAAGACAGTATTCATTTATTTCTCTCTCTTCCAGATTTTAGAAACCTACTGGGTTTGATTCCTTTTATAGAATTTTGAAAACAGAGATTAACGCGTTTGAAAAGTCCAGTTCGCATAACAAGCACAAAAACCAACCATACAAGCACAAAATTGTTAGAATAAATAGCAAAAACATCAGGTTTTTAGCTCCATAGGCGGGTAAGCGTTGGCAAACAAAATTGGAGTCTTCTGCCCCACCCTAAACGTCTATGGCGGAGGAGAATACGTCGCAATAGCCATCGCCAACACCCTCGCAGAAAACAACCGCCGCGTAATACTGTTTGCAAGCAACAAAATTAACCCCCAAGACATCAAAACCTATTTCGGCGAACCCCTCCACCCCAACATAGAAACCCTCCAACAACCCACCCCCTTCACACCAAGAAGCCTAGCCGACTTTTATCAAACCATAATTCACTCCTACATTGCAAAATCCAAATGCAACACCCTAATTGATGCCTTCTCCAACTGTGTTTTTCCCTGGACAGAAGTCACCTACATCCACTTCCCCTACCTCAACCAACACACATTTAACAAAACCTTTCCTTATCTCAGCCACCCCCGCATCCAACAAGCCGGAACCCTCCCCCAAGTAATCCTAGAAAAAAATTTAGTGAACTACCAAAAACGGCTGGTTTTAGCTAACAGCCACTACACCGCTAAGGAAATCCAAAAGTACTCAAACAAACCCGCCGAAGTACTCTATCCGCCCTTTGCCTCAAGCATCACAACCAAAGGCCAAAATAACGCTAAAAAAGATCAAAACAACCTAGTTATCACCGTTTCGCGCCTAGATAGCAATAAACAGTTAGAACGGATTCCCCAAATCGCCGCCCAAACAACACCAAACACAAAATTTGTCATAATTGGACGCTTATACAACCCCGATGCACTCAACCAACTCCAGACTTTGACAAAAAAGTTAGGAGTTGCGGGTCGGGTTCATATCTACCCCAATGCACCCATAGAACAAAAAATAGAGCTACTAAAAAAAGCAAAAATCTATCTCCACACCATGGTTGGAGAGCACTTTGGCATATCCATCGTAGAAGCAATGGCACTGGGATGTCTACCCATCGTACATGACTCAGGAGGCATGAGAGAATTCGTTCCACACCAGTACCGCTATCAAAGCATAGCAGAAGCCGCATCAAAAATAAACACTGAAATAGCCAACTGGACAAACCAGAAAGCAGAAGAAATTAAAACCCTCACGGAACGATTTTCTTTCGCAAACTTTTCAACACAATTTATGGAGCTCTACGCAAAACACTACGATTAAGCACAGGTCCAGTGTGATGCAAAGAAGGGGGGTTAACTATGCATGTGTGTCATGTTTGGGAACGGTTTTGGCCCATAGAGATAGGCGGCTTAGAACGATACATTTTGTGGCTCACAAGCTACCTTGCAAAAAAACAGGCCATAGAATTCTCTCTTATAACGGGACGGACCAAGTTTTTGCTGGTGACAAAAAATATTAAAAAATACGAGGACACCGGTTTTCTTAAGGTTTATCGTCTGGGGCCCAATTTTGTGGATGTCTTAAATGGGGCCTGTATGTATGCTCTGGGCTACACTCCGCGCTTGGTGGAGAGAATAAAGTTTGCCAGCCTATATCAAGAAGCCTCTAAGTGGAAAGTTGCTCAATCTAGTGATGTTTTTCACATACATGGGATCTGGCATGACCTAGAATACATTAATTTGGGCATTTCTTTGAGCAGGCATTATCATAAGCCCCTTGTTGTTACGCTACATGGCGGGTTTGTGGGCAGTCCGCTTCAAGGCGGCATGCCCCTTGAATCCGCGGTTGTTAGAAATATATTGGAAAATGATGTGGCAACAATCACTACTTATTCGCGTGAGATTTTGGGGACTTTGGAGCGGATGGGACTGGGCAATAAGAGTCATCTTATCACCAACTTTGTAGATCCACCTCACTTCAAAAACAGCCGCATCGCTGAGCCGCATGAGACCACTGTTATCTATGTTGGCAGATTAGAGCCGGTTCAGACGCCTGATTTGGTGCTAAGAGCCTTCAAAAAAGTTACTGAGCAAGTGCCTAATGCTAAGCTGGTTATTGTTGGATATGGCACACTCTTTGAGAAACTCAAGTTGATGATAAAAGAGATGAAACTGGAAAACTCGGTCACTATGGCGGGCAGACAAACAGATGTTCGGCCCTTTTTGTGGCGCAGTGATATTTTTGTGGCAACAAACTTTGGCTACATCGCTACTCTTGAAGCGTGGTCGGCAGGTCTTGCGGTTATTGCACCCAAATTTGGCATCCTAAAAGAAACCCTTAGCCATGAAAAAAATGGGTTACTCTTTGAACCCGATAACATAGAGGATCTAACCGCTGCTCTAATAAGACTGATAGAGAATAGACAACTACGAGAAACCCTAGCGTTAAACGGCGCTCAAACTGTTCAAAATTATGATATCCGCGTCGTAGCTCCCAAGATGGCACTGATCTATCAATCAGTGATAAAGCAATAATTTTGAGGCAACCAGATGACTTCTTCTAATCAGCAAAATATTTCAAAGCATTTCTTGACCATAGTTGTGGCATTTCAGGTTATTCTCTACCTATCCATGTTTCTAAATTTGTCCACAGTACGCATAGTCATAGGCGCCGCATATCTAACCCTGATCCCAGGATTAATCATCACTAAACTCTTAAAATTGGATAATTTAGGAACCATCGAATCAATAATCTACACTGTCGGGTTTAGTATTGCCTTTCTTATGATCACGGGGTTAATCATTAATCAATTTGGATATTTAGCGGGCCTTAATTCTCCGCTTGCCGCTCTGCCGCTGTCTTTGTTCATAAACACAATAGTGCTAATCGGGGCGGCGGCAACATATTTTCTAAGAAACCGCCCCAAAGCTACTTCGTCATCTTGGGAGAATACGTTGAGCCGCTCAGCATTGCCCCTAGCGTTGCTTCCGGTTTTAAGCATTGTTGGGGTTTATTTTGTAAATGCGACGGGCAACAACATGGTTTTGCTGATAATGATCTTAGCCATCGCCGCAGTATTTACAGTCAGCGTTTTTAGCAAAGGAACAAAATCCCATGCTTTCTATGCGTTTGCCATTGCCATGATTGCGCTCTCTCTTCTTATGCATGTATCATTAGTTTCCAACTATATTTTGCCCTATGGCGGCGACTCCCCAGTTGAGCTCTTTGTGTTTAGGGGAACGGAGCTTAATTCACATTGGAATCCCATCTTTAGCCCCGCCGATGAAGCCTATGGCCGATACAACGCCATGCTAAGCATCACCATACTTCCCACCGTCTACTCCAACGTATTGGGCATGGATCCCACCTGGGTATTCAAACTAATATATCCCCTAATTTTTACCCTAGTTCCTGTGGGGTTGTATCTGCTCTGGCATCCCTACATCGGCAAAAAATTAGGGTTTATAGCGGCGTTTCTGTTTATGGCGCAGTTGACATTTTTCACTGAAATGCTGGCGCTAAATCGCCAAATGATTGCCGAACTATTCTTTGTCTTACTGCTGTTAACGCTGTTAACGCCCAAGTTGTCTCAAGGGAGTAAATTCGTCGCTTTTGCACTCTTTAGTTTTGGATTAATCTTTTCCCACTATGCCTTAGCAGAGATTTTTCTTTTCTTCATATTCGCCGCTTGGGCCGTCTCAACCTTTTATATTAAGCGGCCCAGTTTTAATTTGCAACTAAGTTTTGTCGTATTCTTTTTTGTGGCCATGTTCCTTTGGTACATCTATGTTTCAGGTGGAGTAGTCTTTGACAGCTTTGTTTCATTTACAGGCTACATCTCGGCACAGTTTGGAGATTTCTTCAACCCCGCCTCCCGCGGACAAGCAGTTCTAACAGGACTAGGATTGGCAAGCTCACCCTCAACCCTAAACACCATCAGCCGCGGCTTTGCCTACCTAACAGAGATCTTTATTGTTCTAGGCGGCATTGCGCTTATCAGAAAAAAAACGCCGTTTCGCTTTGCACGCGACTATGCAGTATTTAGTGTTTTAGCCCTTGTTTTTCTAGTATTTCTAACAGTTATTCCAGGACTAGCAAACGCATTATCAATGACACGCTTCTACCATATTTTACTGATGATACTAGCACCGTTTTGTGCCGTGGGTATGTGGATGCTAACCCAGTATCTTACCAAACACAAAAGACAGCTCTTGTTCTCGGTGCTTGTGGTGGGGGTTTTGGTTCCCTATTTTCTGTTTCAAACCAACTTTGTCTATGAAGTGGCGGGAAATGAGAGCTGGTCAGTTCCGCTTAGCGGCTATCGCATGACCTCAACACTGCTCTATGGTCACTGCGGCTACATTGACGCCCTAAGTGTGCAGGGCGCCAAGTGGGTCTCAGCCAATGTCCCCTATGAATACAATATACATGCCGACAACGGTCTCTACACTTCACTGACCGCATATGGGCTAGTCTATCGCGGATACATAAAAGAACTCACCAACGCCACCCATCTCTATGGCGGACAATTTGCCTATCTAAGCTACATCACCATAAACTATGAACAAGCAACATCAAACGGCACCATACCAAGACTGCTAAACCAAACCGATGTAGTATATTCAAACCGCGGCAGCGAGGTCTACTTTGTTCCCATGCCATAACTACCTCTTCGACAAAATAACCGAAGAGCAAACCACAAAAAACCAAACCCGCCAAATGAGAGATAAGGGAGTAAATCTTGGGCAGGATTTTTGGGTTAGTGTGGTTATTCCTACCCATAAACGAGCGGACGTTTTGCCTTATTTGCTGGCCGCGCTTAAGCATCAGAGCTACAAAAAGTTTGATGTGGTATTTGTGGTAAAACCCTCAGGGGATAACACCGAGACCATTTTAGAAGAAGCCGCAGATACGCTTAAACTCAAAGTGGTTATTCAAACAGAGGGCTACATTGTAGATGCCTACTTTTTAGGTGTCAAACATACCACAGGCGATATTGTGGCGTTTCTTGATGATGATGCTCTTCCAGCTGAGGACTGGCTGCAGGAAACGGTAAAGATTTTTCAAACCTCCCAAGCTGATGGGGTTACAGGCGATTCTTTTCCAGTCTTGTTAAAAAAGGGTAACATCGAAATAATCAAAGAACCCGAGGTTCCAGAAGTATTTTCCCAGTTTGAATTTGCATTTTTTGGTTGTCCCATAAAAGGTTTGGAGAAATACAAAAATGCCATAGCCAACTCGGGCTTTGTGTATGAACGAGGCAACAATGCCTATTGGCGCAAACGCGGCACTGTTAGAGCCCTGCTTCGGGGGCCCTCGATGGCGGTTTGGGGAGATGTTTTAAGAAAAATAGAGCTGCCGGGTGAGTGGCTTTTGGGCTGCGCTTGGGAGATGGCCCTGGGCTGGCAACTGTGGCAAAAAGGATTAATGCTAATTTATAGTCCCCGGGTAAAGGTGTATCATATTGTGCATGGCCGAACCTCTAGTCGGGATTTTCTTAGTCCCCGAACAGATCTTTTGTGGGCTGTGGAGGCCGAACTGCTGTTTTATAGACTCTATGGAGCGGAACCTCAACTCTCAGTTATAAGCAAACTAGAATCGGATCTTTTCCGTGTTGCACATAGTCTAAAAAATATACGCACTAACCCGCGCTATCATCTTCGAAAAATTGAGGGCATATCAATAGGAAATATCATTGGCATAAAATGGCTACTATACAAATCAATAGGCGCCAACTATTCGCCGCTTCCGGATTTGATAAAGATAAAGAAAAGTCAACCGCAAACCTAACGCAACATCAGTTTGGAGAGCGTCGTTTTGTCTCAAGCCCAGCCGCTTATTTCAGTGATCATACTCAACTATAACGGCAAAACCTATCTCAACAACTGTTTAGCCTCAGTGCTCAAAAACAACTATAGCAACTATGAGATCATCTTGGTTGATAACGCTTCCACAGATAAGAGCCTCCAAACGGCAGAACAACGCTTTGGGGGTGATCCGCATCTTAGAATCATCAAAAATAAGTCGAATCTGGGGTTTAGCGGCGGCAACAACGCAGGCTATGCACATTGCCGGGGGGAGTACATAGTTTTTCTCAACAACGACACCACCGTCGACACAACATGGCTCACCAGTTTGGTAGATGCCATGCAGAGTGATTCCACGATTGGGTTGGCGCAGAGCAAAATTTGAGAGTGTTCACTTATAGATAATTTTATGTGATGCTGTACATATATCGCCAAACAAGGTTAGTTCGTATGGTGCATTGCAAAAAATGTTTGTCTGAAAAAGTCGCCAAGGGCGGGTTT
>NZ_WRFL01000095.1:0-6542 GCF_009778815.1 Candidatus Bathycorpusculum sp. | reverse complement strand
TAACACTTGCCATGGGCATAGCAGGCATCATCGTATTCCTACTCACCGAAGACATGAGCAGAACAATGACTCTAGTAGACAAATGGACCATCGTGAATGTCATAATATTTGCAGTACAGATCACAGCCATAGTCTTTACGTTCAAGCGTAAAAAGAACAACAACACAGAGGAAACTAAATCCTCTACTCCCATATTTAACACACAATAAGCTTCTTTTTTATTAAATAAAGAGAATTTACGGGGGCAGTAAAATTTTCTTTTCTTTTACATTAATCCGTAGCTTTGGAGCATATTTAGTACGGTTAGGTTGGATAGTTTTTTTGTGAAAAGCTGTTTGAATCGTGCGGTTTTTTCTTTTCCCTGAGTTTTTAATTCTGCGAGTTGTTGGGTGATTTTTTCTTGCTCGGCTGTTAGGTCGGCGATCATTTTTTGTATTTGTATGTTTTTTTCAGGGTTGTTTACTTGAAGGGTTTTGTTTATGTAATCTTGGGGAACGCCCATTCGGGTGGCGGTTTGGGTAATGGTCATACCGCTATCTATGAAACGTTGGGTGACTTTTTGCATGTTTTCGCCGACTTCGATGATGTGTCCATCAGGGTCGTAGAAACGTACCACTCTTTGGCCCCAGCTGTGTTCCAATGGAGGATGAACCAATTTTATGTTAGGTAATTTTTTTATAAATTCGTCGAAATCGTTTGTTTCAAAGTAAAGTTCCATGGCGTGGTTATAGAAGGTGGTTTCGTCTTTGCCGATGAATTTGCGCCAGGTTTCAAGGGTTTGTAGGGAAATGCCTCCGGTTAGCGTGACGTTTGCGCCAAGATCGGTCTCGATCTGTAAGCCTAGGAGAGTTTGGTAAAACGTCTTTGATTGCTCAATATCGCTTACTACTATGAGGGTGCCGCTATATTTCATCATAGTCATTAGTATAAACCGCTTTTATTTTGTGTTGCTGGGGTTCCAGATGCACCAAATGGCTTTGGCGTTGCATGCTGTGGTGCAGGGGGTTTGGTTGGTTTCGGGTTTGCAGGTGGTGCAGGTGTATTGGATTTTTTTGCGGTGTTCTTCTTTTATGGCGGCTATGGTTTTGTCTTCTAGGTCTATGAATTCGGTTACCAGCTCAAGAGCGTTTTTTGGGCAACTCTGGGTGCATTTAGTGCATCCGGTGCATTTGTCTGAGTCGACGACGATGTAGTATTCGCCTGAAGCGTCGCAGTATCCATAGTATGTGATGATTGTTGTTCACCTGTTACTTTGTTGTTGTTAGGTTTTTTGTTCTTTTTCGTAGAGTGCTTTGGCAAGTAGGGCGGCGCCAAATGCTCCTGCGGCCATGGGGTCTAGGGCACCTTCGCGCCAGTTGGGGGTTGGGAGGCATTTTAGGCCCAGGATGGTTTCGATGCGGCTTACAATGCCCACATTTTTGGATTGTCCTCCTGTGACGACTAGGTCGGGTTCTAGGCCGACGCGGTTTATGAGGTTGGCCATGCGTACTGCCATGGCTCGGGTGTAGGCGGCTAGGACTTTTTCTTTGGACCAGCCTTTGCGTAGTAAGCCGATGGCTTCGGTTTTTGCAAATGCGACGCAGGTGCAGCTTACGGGTTCGGGTTCTTGTTCGATTTTAAGTGACATGGGGCCTATGTCTTCGATGGGGATTTGGAGGAGATCTGCAAAGACTTCCATGCCTCTGCCTGTGCCTGCGGCGCATTTGTCGTTCATAAGGAAGCTGACGACGCGTCCGGTGGCGTCGATTTTTATGGCTTTGATGTCTTGTCCGCCTACGTCTAGGACTGTTCGGACGCTGGGTCCCCAGATATAGTTGGCGCCTTTGGCGTGGCAGGCGATTTCGGTGATGGCTTTGTTTGCCATGGGAACGTTGACTCGGCCATATCCGGTGCCTACGACGTAGTTGAGGTCGGTGAGTTTTAGGTTTGTGTCTTTTAGGGCAAAGTTTAGGGCTTTTTTTGCGCTCTCGGGACTGTTGCTGCCGGTGCGGGTGATGCCCCAGCTGTAGGCTTGTCCGTTAACCATTACTGCGGCTTTGGAACCTACTGAGCCGACATCAACTCCTGCGGTGATTATGTCTTTGTTTGTGGGTTTGATGTTTGGCATTATGTGGTGGTATTCGTGCCAGCGCCAAAATTCTTCTTTTGTTGGTGTTGTTGGTGTTTGTGTTTGTGTGCTCATTTTGGTGTCCCCTTGGCGCGTGTTGCAGCGATTAGTGCTGCGCCTAGTGCGCCTATGTATTCTGGGTGTTCTGGGATTGTAACTGTTAGGTCTAGTTTGCGGTTGAGTGAGGCTACAAATCCGGGGTCTTTGGCGACGCCTCCGCTTAGAACGACTTCGGGGTTTATGCCTAGGCGGTGGATCATGGCGGAGATGCGGTCGGCCATGGCGTCAAAGACGGCTCGGGCGATTTCGGGTTTGGATTCTTGGCGGTGGATAAGGGAGACTACGTCGGATTCGCCAAATATGACGCATGATGCGTTGATGGGGCTTGCGCGTTCTGCTTGGAGGGCGAGGGGGCCCATGTCTTCGAGTTTGACTTCTAGGGCTCGGGCCATGGCTTCGATGAATGCACCTGCTCCAGCGGCGCAACGTTCGTTGACAACAAATTCGGTCATTAGGCCTCGGTCGTCGCATTTGACTGCGCGGGCTTCTTCTGCGCCGACGTCAATTATTGTGCGTGCTTTGGGGATGAGAAATACGCCTGCTTTTGCGTCTGCGCCCATCATGCTTATGGTGCTATTGGCGTGGGGTGCTATATCCATCGCTGAGCCGGTTGCGGTGATGTGGTTGATGTCTTTTAGGGATAGGTTGGCGGTGTTTAGGGCGTCGGTAACTGCTTGTTCGGCTGCTTTGGCGGGATCAAACCCTGCAAAGACTTGTGCGCGTCCAACGACGGTGCCGTCTTTTAAGACGACTACTTTTACGCGTTGTGTTCCAAGATCCATTCCGATTGTTATCATGTTGTTCACCTAGAAGTCTATGCGTGCGTTTAGCAATTCTAGGAATGCTTCAACGCGTGTTTTTAGTTGTCCGACGTCTTCGCGGGTGTATTCGGTGTCTAGGTAGTAGACGGGTATGTTGATTTTGTCCAAAGCCTTCTTGACACGGCTGTACTCCATAGCATAAAGCATACAACCGCGAATAACATAGTATATAACACCCTGAACGTTTGATTCCTTAACTTTATTTAGTAACCAGTTGATGCGGTCTTCGTTACCATCTTTACTTGTAAAGCAGGGACAGGTGGAGGCCATAAGATAGCGCTCACTTATGGCATTTAGCATATCATCCATCGACCACTCATCCACACCAACAGGATCATTTAGGATGCGCTCACCGCTGCACTGCTCATCAGCAACAATAATGCCTTTGGGATTGCCTTCTTCGACAAGGGTGGGTAGTTTCCAATTATCAGGCCAAAACATCGGAGTCCCAGTAACCATAATACGCGGAGTATCAGGGCTGCAAACCCAATCCTTCTGCAACGTACGCGTCTCAAGCTCATCACAAAGTGCTTCGGTTTTCTCGGTCCAGCGCTTCTGATCATCCCAACTGTAGGCTTGATTAACAAGCATGGCATCTCGGCCCATGATAACGGGGTTTGCTTTACGCAAATCTTGTAACCGACGAAAAGCCTTAGTTGCACGATGACTCTGCGTAATAGCTTCCTTGAGATTTTTCCTACTGATTTTGTTACCGGTTAGAGATTCAATTTGGGTTTTCATGTGCTTTATTTCATCACCCCAAAACCGCAAACTCTGATTAGAATCCTTAATACGAGGAACATTCATACCCCAAACAGTTGTTTTATCACTTAGAATCTCGCTAAGTTTGGTCATACCATCGCAGGTTAAAACACTAATCAGTGCATCGCTTTGTTCAAGAAAGGGTGAGAGCTCAATCATCTTGGCGCCTATGGTTGAGCGAATAACAGGACAGACCTCAACTGGGACAACGCGGTCGCCTATTTTTGAGGTGTCATACCAGCCCGAGTTGACGCGGACCGGAATTGCATCAGCGGCTGTAATTAGTTCGGTGGGTGCAAAGAGACACATATAGCCGATGACTTTTTTGCCGCGTTCTTTCTCGGCTTGGATTTCTTGTTGACGGCGGCCAAAGAAATTAGCTATGTCATCAAAGTATTTCATAGCCTCGGGGCGGTGGGGATCAGCTTTTTTCATGCGCTCAATGTTGTCAGCGATTATTTTTTGTGACGTGGCTTTTACGGTGTTTTTTAATTCATCCATCTCTTTTTGTGAGATCTCGGGCAGGTATCTTCGTTCAACGGTTTCTTTACTCAATTTTTCTCTCCTCACTCTCTATTGATGGTTCAAGCCAGTTTCTTGACTCAAACACTGATTTGTTAGCTAGTTTTATTTTAAGAGCGTCTTTGTATGGGCACATCTCGACGCATCGTGCGCAGAGCATGCATTGGGATGTGTTGATTTTTCCGCCCTTTTGTTCATAGACTTCGTTGACTTGGGCGGGGCAGACGCGTTTGCAGACGCCGCATTTGGTGCATTTCTCCTCGTCTTTGTCTATATAGAGTAGGGGTACCCCCTTAAATGCCTTAAACTTGTTAAGAGATGCTATAGAAGCGCCTGCTGGGCAGAAGCGGCACCAAACGCGTCGAATAAAAAATGCGCCGATTAAGGTAATTGCCACAAATGCGATGGATAAGATTTGGCCAGGGGTTGCTTCGATAAAGGTTACGATGTCACCTATATAGGGGTAACTAAGGTTGATGTCGCCCAAGATTAGCTGTCCGGTCCAGGGTACAACAGGGGGTATGAGGGGGTCTATGATTATGCTGTAGGGGCGAAAGGGTCCGGCTAGTAATTGGGCCATCATTACTGCAGAAGCGGTGTTAGGCGGAGGATCAACGATCCACAAAGCTATGGGTAGGAGCAGAAATGCAGCGAAAATTAGGTAGCGGCCTTTGTGGAGAGCAATGTTGAGTTTCTCGGGGAGCAACCTATGGCGGATTTTTAGGGCTTTTCGTATCGCGCTCTCTATATCCATGATAAGGGCGAATGGACATATCCAACCGCAGAAGAACCGGCCTAAAAAAAGCGTTAAGGCAAACCAGGCGATGAGTATATAGAGAAGCGGTATGGCGGGTTCGAGGGCGAACAAAAAAAACAGGGCGGCTAACCCAACAGCTTGAATGACAAATCTTAAAAAGCTTACTCGTGCCGCACGGTTCTTTTTCCAGATTATAACAGAGAGCACTCCTGCTGCTCCAAGCCCCGCTAACACGATGAGTGTAAGTATATTCCCGATTAGTTCACCGGCCATATTCTTCCTCTCTCGATTATATTATATATTATATTATTTAGTTATTGTATGATTAAGTTAAGCATTGAAAATATACCCAGCAGGATTAAAATAGCTCCGCCTGCGATTGAGATCCATTTTTGGAACAGCGGTGCCTTGTTAAGCAGCCATCCGGTGACACCTGCTAGGAGTAGAAGCGGTGAAATCATGGTTCCCAGCCCAAAGAAGACAGCGATACCAACGCTATCGATAGGAGATGTAAAGGGTATAACTGGGAATAGCAACAACATTAGTGCCGGACAGAGAATTAAACCGCGAGTCAATCCCAATGAGAAAGCTCCAAAGTTCACTCCAAAACGACTTTTTTTGTCACCTAGTTTTTTTGTGTTTTGAGCGCTACAGTCACAAGAGGGGGGTTTGCGTGCTTTTAGCATCACCATCACACCAATGATTATAGTAACGGCTCCAAAGACAATGGAGAAGTACATTTGAAAAGGGGAAAAAACCATATCGGAAACAAAGAAATGCAAAATTCCACTAAACAAACCTGTGATAGCGCCAATCAGAGTATATGCAAGCAGACGCCCTGAATTGAAAAACATGGTTATCTTGAGGCTTCCCTTAAAACCTGAACCTACACCTGCAATGTAACCGGCCACAACCGGCAAACAAGAAGCCGTACAGGCGGCTAAGCTATAGAATAAGCCAGTTACAAACGCCCCCATGTACGGATTTGCAATATCAGCTATATAGGACATGCAGATGTTTCCAAACCGAAGTATTATAGCAGATAGACAATTAGAACATTTAAAGTTTACATAATTTCAGGCCTGAGACAAAATTAGTTGTGCCCGATTTCTGGTGGTTAGGATTTTAGGTAGTTGAGGTGTAGCAGAGTCATTTGAAATTTTGCTACGGTGCGTACCGAACATCGCACTATCATCTAAAGACGAAAACGCTACCGAAGAAACATAATTTTGTCCAAGCAGTTTAGGTGTAAATGTTTTTATCGCCAAGCAAAATTAATGGTTGCTAACGGTGTTTGATGTGGCAAAATGGACAGTTAATCATCCGGGAATGAAATTGTAGTTGAAAATACGAGAGTGTTCACCTAAAGATATACATCATTTGATTTTGCGAGAGTGTTCACCTAAAGATATACATCATTTGATTTTGCCATTGTTGAAAAATTTCAGGCATAGTCAAAGCACACCACAAACGAATAGTTAAATCCACCATAACAGAACTCTTAGACACAACC
>NZ_WRFL01000094.1:0-7011 GCF_009778815.1 Candidatus Bathycorpusculum sp. | reverse complement strand
GAATAATCCTCCTCAGCGGCATACTGCAGGGCCGCCATCAAAAGCCAATCGGATTTGCCGCCTCCAGCCGCACCCCCATAGAGTACCTCGAGCCTCTTTTGCAAAAGCGCCACCGTCTGCGGACTCCGCCCATCCGCTAAGATTTGGGGTTTGTGCAGTATGTAGGGATTCTCCAAAACCGTCTGGATAAACAGATCAGTTTTGGATTTAAGTCGTGAATTCTGTTTCTCGGATAAGGGCTTCGTATCGGGCCAATTCAACTCGGACACTACTGCTGCGGAGATTGACATCAACCTTTTCGGTACTTTGCGATTTTAACTCGATTTTAGTCTGCCGCGTCTCCTTGAGCCCCTTGAGACGAGTAAGCTGACGAAACACTCCCGGTTTAGTTTCAGGATCCTCGCTCAACTCTAAACCAAGACGCAGCCACCAGCGATTCACCCAATCATCAAAATCCACAGTGCGCATCCACTTCTCAATTTTTCTGCTAACCACGACTCGGTGGCAGCCCAGTTTCTCTGCAATCTGTTCATAGGTATATTTTTGTTCGAGGTAGAATTTAATTTGCTCAATATCACCTAGTTCGCGGGCACTGAATTTGGTAACGTTTGGTAACATTTTAGATTTGTTGGATTTGGGTTTGGATGTTTTGTATTGGTCGGGATAAAAATCTGCCATTGAGAGCGGATCCATCAAGATCACTGTGTTGGGTTAGATTTGGAGTTGTTGTTGGCGCTGAATGCTGGGGCGAAGATTTCGCTGAAGCGGCTAAAGAGTTCCAGACACAACATTTGGCCTTTGGGGGTTAACTGGTAGGTTTTGCGTTGTCTTTCGCCTATGAGTGTGGTGGTGTGGGTGAGGTATCCGTTTGTTTCGAGCTGCTCAAGAAAGGGGTAGACGGCGCTGGGGCTGAGATTTTTTTTAAGAGTTGTTTGGGCGGAGGATATGAGCTGGTAGCCGTATTGGGGGCCAGAGTAGAGTTGGGTGAGTATGTAGAGGCGGTTGAAGTCTGTGAGTAATTTGTGTGGTTTGAGGCTGGATTGTGGGGTCATATGACTCGCTTAAAGTAGAGAGACGCGTAAATAATAAAGGTCGCGATATATCACAAAAAGACAGATCAGTTTAGGGAAGCAGGAGTTTTATGACCTCGACTATGACAAGACCTAGGCTGGCGGTTATGGTGGTGTAGAGGGCGAGTTTATCGCGAAAACTGAGGTGTGCGTCGTTGGTTTTTGTTTCAAGATGGGTTAAACGTGTTTCGATGTTTTGGAGGGTGGTTTGGATGTGGGGGATGTGGTTGAGTTCGAATTTGTAGTGGGTGCTCTGCACTTCGTGGAGTTGGTTTTTTATTTGTTGGAGTTCGCGTTTGATGTAGGTTATGCTGACTGCGTTTTTGATGATGTGTTCTTTGTTTTTCTGCGGCGTTGTGGCCATGTTTGTTTCCTGTAGGGTTTGGTTTTTGTTGTTTGTTGGGTGAGGGGTGATATGTCTTTTGTAGACGTAGAAAGCAGAAAAACGGAAAAAAATGGTCAAATAAGCTTAAATTATGCTTTGTTTGGTGTTTGGAGTCTTTTTTGATATGTCTTTTATAGACGTAGAAAGCATGCAGAGGAAGCGCCTTTTTTGTGTTTTTTAAAAAACCCAAAAATTAGAGCCTAAATCAAGGTTTATTTCTGATTTAGAGGTTTTTTAGATGTGTCTTTTAAAGACGTAGAAAGATGCAGAAGGAAAGAAAGCAGATATGGGAAAGGCCCCTCCTCCCCCTCTCTACCCCCCCCCGTGTCTGTGAATGTATAGGTTATAAAATAGAATAATAAATAATAATAATATAATATAATAATATAATATAATATAATATAATTATAGTTTAATATTACACGGAGAATTGTATTTAGAGCAGTACATTTAACAGTGACTTTAAAAAAAGGTCAGGAGGGGAGGACAACAGCAGACGAGGAGGAGGGCGCGGCGGCGGTGTTCTCAATCTTTAAAATCAACACCTTAACCCGGCAGTACTGCCCGCGATCGAGGCACTTGCGCGCCTTGCGGCACCTTGCCAGACAGCGATCCCAGACGGGGCAGGTCACAGCAAAGAGACCTCCGCAGCAAAAGCAAACTCGAGTGAGCCGCAGTTGGGGCAGGCATCTTCAGTCTCGCGGTAGTAGCTGCCGTTTTTAGCTGACCAATCAAGAGTTACCCGCGAAGGGGTGCTAAAGAGGTAGAGGCAGCGCAGACACTGATACTTAAACGGGGTCATTGGGGCGGGGTCTCCTGAGCAACCTCGGGGGTGAATTCTTTGATGCAGAGGCTTTTGCAGAAAATACAGCGGAGCAATCGAATGTTGGGGTCGTTGTTTAGGTTTACGTTGTGGTACTCGCCTGTTTTGTCGAGGTGTGTGAAGGTGTGGCCGCAGATGTCGCATTTGTAGACACGCAGAGTAGGAGGCTGCATTACGGGGGTGCCTCCGGTGCCCAAGGGTTGATTTTGGGGTCTTTGATGCATTCATCGCATAACCCCAAATACACCACCTCCCCGCGGGAAACAGACACATCGTTAACGGCGGTTCCGCAGTGGCTACATATTTCGACGTAGCCTTGTTTTGGCAGTTCCATGGTTAGGCCTCCGGTACTATGTTGGGTAAGGTTCCCGTCATGACGCCGCGTTCTTTGAGCAGATCCACAATCACAGCAAAGACGGCTTGGTCTTCTTTTTGGTCTTGGGTGGTTTGGGGGCGGTTGATTTTGTCTTTTTGGATCCAGTATTGGTTTAGCAGCCCCTTTAGGTCGAGGGGTTTGGCGAGGCGGTAGACGCGGTTTTGCAGCTCATTGTTGTATTGCATGGTTAGGCCTCCTCTTCTTGTTGGGTTGTTAGCCAGATTATGGGGATGTTTTTGAAGGGGCTGGCTTTGTTGATTAGGGAGAGGCCGTAGACGGCGGTGTTGGTTAGGGCGTGTTTTATGCGGATGAGTTTGACGTATTCGAAGGCTAGGGGGCCTTTGTAGATGTAGAGGGGGCTGTTTTCGGTTCGGGTTCGGTATTTTACGGTGAATTCTTTGTCCTCACGGGTGACAACTATGGGCGATAGAGCGGTCATTTTGTTACCACTCCAGGCTTACGGGTGCGGCCCGCTTTTCGGGGGTACACAACGTGCCGTCGCAGTCTGTCCAGTCATAGTGCCAGCGGCAAAATACACGGTCGGGGTAGTGGCGGCTGATGCGCAAAATATTGGCGCACCGGCCAAACAATTCAATTTCAAACTCAGTTAAATTAACCATACTTACTCACATCACTTGGTATTTGTCAGTAATACCAAATACTTTTTGGTATCTAATAAAGGTATTTATCACAAATACCAATCACTATAAACTACTAAAGAAACTTTATATATGGATTATGTCAAAGAAATATGGGAGACAAACCAGCATGCGAAACTACATCCTAACACCTAATGAGAGAGAAATAATCAAAGAATACCTAAACACAGACAAACGCCTCGACGGGTTCAAGCTGATCCTCAGTTTAGCACGTAAACACCAACCTGAAATAATTGTAGAAGATGAAGAATTGATAAAAAAATTACTGGCTAAAGCTGGAGAAAATAAAGTTATATAAACATATAAATCATTATTTAGTAGTAATGTTTCAGGTAGTTATAATCAGCAACGTGAAGTCACAAGCGTAAGTGCGTCATGGACTGTGCCGCAGGTTAACACTACCACAGGCGATGGGTACTCATCAGCATGGGTGGGTATTGGGGGACAGATTGATAAAACTTTGATCCAGATTGGAACAGAGCACAACGCTCATCGCGGAGTGGAATCTTATCATGCATGGTATGAGATGCTGCCCGATTATGCTATTCGAATTGAAAATTTCACCTTGGCACCAGGGGATATAGTGAGTGCATCAATTACGCTTATAGATCCAGAAACCAACGAGTGGAATATGCAAATAGTTGATCTAACCAATGATAAAACCTTTAACCAAAACTTTGTCTACAACTCAACCCGATCCTCAGGGGAGTGGATTATGGAACGGGTGATGGTAAATGGCAAAATCTCAAAACTCTCAGATTTTGGATCGATAACCTTTACCAACTGTTGGATAGATGTAGGCAACACCAGAGGAGTCATTGGCAACTTTACACATTCTCGAGTTTACATGACAAACGATCAACTCACCACCCTAGCATCAGCCTCAACACTCAACGATGATGGGGAAGGCTTCAGCGTTAAATACGCCAAACGTGACTAACATATTTACGCTCACACTACACAAACCAGCTAATCAGAAGAAACCAAGTAGCGCTGGTTGATTGGTAGTTTATATGTTTTTATAGTCTTTTGGTGTATTTTGCGTTACGGTAATAGATTTGATTGCCCCAACTGAAGCTGACCAAAACAAAACTGCTTTGCCTCCAAACTATACACCACTTGAGCTTGAAAAAGAAATCCGTGAATTCTGGATTAAAAATCAGATACGCCAAAAACTTGAAGCCCTAAAAGACTCGCCAGCCATCAAAGGTAATCTGGGATATATCGAGGGCCCTCCTACACTAAATGGTATACCCCATATTGGACATGCCCGCGGACGTATTATGAAAGATATCCGCTACCGATGGAAAACCATGGAAGGTTACTACATGCCGTTTTGGGCGGGATGGGACTGCCAGGGTCTGCCAGTTGAACTCGAAGTTGAAAAGCTCCTAGGGGTGCGTAACAAGCGTGAATCTATTGAGAAATATGGTATGGAGCGCTTCATTGAGGAATGTAAAAAGGCAATTATGCGCTATCACACTATGTGGCTTGATGCCGATAGCAGACTGGGGATAGCTATCAATCAAGACAAAGCCTATTGGACCTATCAAGACAGCTATATCGAGCGGGAGTGGCATATACTCAAAGCCGCTTGGGACCAAAAACTGCTCGAAGAAGGCCACTATGTTGTTGCCTACTGCCCGGGATGTCAAACCAGCCTCAGCAGTGCCGAGGTGGGTTATGAGGGCAGCTACAAAGAAGTTGAAGATCCCAGCCTCTACTTTAAATTCAGAGTCACAGACACCCCAAATGAGTATTTCTTGGTATGGACCACCATGCCCTTCACCGTTATAACCGACACCATGCTTGCGGTACAGCCAAACGCAGAATATGTTAAGGTCCAAGTTGGAGACGAAGTGTGGATTATGGTACGCCAACGCGTCGAAGCAGTCATGGCAGAGTTGGAGATTACCAAATATCAAATAGTTGAGACCCTGATGGGTAAAACTCTTGAAGGCATGGGTTATGATTATCCGCTCAAAGATATAATTCCCAAACAAGCCGAACTTGAAACACAGCACCCGCTGGTGCACCATGTTGTTGGAGAAGACTTTGTTGAGGTAGACACAGCCACAGGCGTTGTGCATCTCTCACCGGGGAATGGCGAGGATGATTTTTGGGCTGCTAAGCGCCGAGAGGTCCCTATATTTGTACCCTATGATGATGAGGTTAAATTCACCAACGACGCAGGAATTTTCACAGGCGTATTTGCCCGCGATGCTGATATGCTAGTTGTTGAGGAACTGCGCAACCGCAACAGTTTTGTTAAAGTAAAAAAAATCAAACACGAGTACCCTACCTGCTGGCGCAGCCACCACAAACTTGTCTGGCTGGCACGCAAGGAATACTTTTTACGCACCGATAAAATAAACGCCAAAGTGCTCGAAGCAGCAGAAAAAGTCGAATACTTCTATGAAGAACCTAAAAACCGCTTTTTAGGCTTTCTAAAAGAAGGCAAACCCTGGTGTATTAGCCGAGAACGCATCTGGGGTGCACCCCTGCCAATGTGGACATGTGAAAAATGCAACCACAAACACCTAGTCGCCAGCAAAAAAGAACTCATAGAATCCGCACAACAACCCATCCCAGCAGACTTTGAACTACACAAACCCTGGGTAGACCGCATCACTCTAAAGTGTGAAAAATGCGAAGGAACCATGCACCGAGAAGACTTTGTACTAGATACCTGGCATAACAGCGGTGCCTCACCCCACGCACGCTTCACTGATGAGCAAGAAGCCAAATTTGTACCCGCCATGTTTCTAACCGAGGGCATTGATCAAACAAGAGGCTGGGCAAACTCACTACTCTTAGAATATGTTATTCTAACCGGCAAACCCATCGCACCCTACAAGGCCTTTTTGTTCCAAGGCTTAACACAAGATTCCAAGGGCCGAAAAATGAGCAAAAGCTTAGGCAATGTCGTACAAACAAACGAGTTGCTCTCTAAAACCAGTGCAGATCTGTGCCGCTTCTATATGATGCGCAAAACTTCACCACTGGATTTCATGAGTTTTGACACACAAGAACTCAGCCGCCGAAGCTACCAAGTGCTCTCCACCCTCTACCACCTAAGCCGCTTCTTTAGCGAAAACGCAACCTTTGACAACTTTAACCCCCAAAAATACTCCCTCCAATGGGCCACCCAAACAAACAAACTCCAACCAGCCGATCACTGGCTCCTCTCAGTACTACAAAATAAAATCCAACAATACACCCAAAAAATAGACAGATGCGAATTCAACACCGCCGTGGCAGTTCTTGAAGACTTTGTCATCGAAACCCTTAGCCGCCTCTATGTACCCATGATACGCAAAGAACTCTGGACCGACGAACCCGAAACCGTTGAACGCCGCCAAACCATCTACGCCCTGCTATACCACACCCTAAAAACAATCACTTTACTCTTCAACCCCGTTACACCGTTTCTAAGCGAAATGCTCCACCAAAAAATCTACCGCCCCCTCGAACCCACCCTGCATGAATCAATAAACCTATCAGCCTGGCCCATCCCAGACCAAAAACTCTGCAACCCAACCCTCGAAGAACAATTCGAAGTACTCCTAAAGGCAGTTTCAATTTCCTTTGCCGCACGCCAACAAGGAAAACTCAAACGCCGCTGGCCACTAAGCAAAGCAATCGTTGTGGCACCCGAAAAAACTCTGCAAGCACTAAAAACCCTCGAAGAGCTATTT